>JBFWIY010000420.1:2051-3265 GCA_050255855.1 Desulfovibrionaceae bacterium | reverse complement strand
CGGAGAGGGTGCGCCAGGCGCGGTCCATCTCCTGGAGCTGGGCGTTGACGGCGCGGCACTGCACGAGCAGGGAGGCGAGCTGTTCGTTGAAGCGCTGGAGCAGGCCGCGCAGGTCGGCGTCGGTGTTTTCCTCGCCCAGGATGCGGGCGCGGCGGGTGAGGTCCCGGGCCGTGGTCTCGAACCGGCCGGGATAGACGAAATAGGTGGCCAACAGCCGGTTGGTGTCGGCGAAGACGCGGGCCAGCTCCACGCCGGTGTGGGCCCCCTGGACCACGCGCTCCATGCCCCGGGCCGCGGCGCGGGAGAGCAGGTTCTCCACGTGGCGGTAGGAGAGCCAGACCGTGAGGACGATGGCGCCGCCCACGAGGCCCGCCAGCACGTTCACCAGGAGCAGCTTGGTGCGGATGCGCAGGGCCTTGGGGGAGCGGAAGGGATTGGGCATGGGCGTCGGTTCAGGCGGCTTGGGCCGGGCCGGGCCGGGTCGTGGAGCGCGGGGCGGCGTCCGCATGGGACACGGGCGGCCGGGAGACCGGGGGCCGGGCCGGGACGCACCGCAAGCCCGCCAGGGCCGGGGGACGCTGGCCGTGCAGGGCGGGCGGCCCCCCCGGGAGGGCGGCCGCCGGCGAGAGGGGAGCTGGGGCTGATTTGCGCATAATAGGGGAAATTCCCGACCCGGGGACCTTATCCGGGTAGCGGATATAAAGCAAGCGCTTGGCGGCCTGCCAAAGCATTATTTGTCAAAAAAAGCATCCGGCCGCAGGGAAAGGACAAAATGGTAGGCTCTAGAGCCGGGGACGGGGTTTGCCCCGGCCCAGGCGGGCGAAGAGCATGAGCAGGGCCCCCAGGTCCGAGAGCCAGAGCCCCCCGGACACGGACGGGTCGAAGAGCCCGGCCCAGGTGGCCGAGGCCAGGGTGGTGGCCATCTGGGCCCCGGGGCGCGGGTCGCCCTGGAAGCGCCAGAGCAGCAGGCAGCAGGCCAGGGCGCTCAGCACCGGCAGCACGAAGAGCAGGGTGGCCACGCCGCCGTTGCGGCCCCCGGGCTTGAAGAGGCAGTAGAGCAGGCTCAGGCCCGCGCCGAGCATGGGCAGGCTCACGGTCAGCAGAAAGCCGAGCAGGGAGTAGTCCACCCGGGCCAGGTCGAAGGGCTGCATGCCCACGATCCAGCCGAGGTAGTCCCAGCAGCGGGCCAGCAGGGACGCCCCGGTGACGGGCGC
>JBFWIY010000420.1:0-1951 GCA_050255855.1 Desulfovibrionaceae bacterium | reverse complement strand
GCGCAGCAGCAGGTCGAAGGGGACCTCGTAGCCGGCCACGCCCGCCACCCGGCCCTTGTCCAGCATGGCGAAGCCCTGCTGCACGGAGAAGACCGGGTGCGGGATGATGCCCGTGTGCTGGTCCCAGTGGGGGCCGTAGGCCCAGCCCTGGATCACGGCCACCTCCCGGCCGGACCAGGCGGCCAGTCCGGTCCAGACCTGGGGGGCGTCGGCGCGCACGTACATGCGCAGGGTGGAGCGGACCACCGCCTCGCGCGAGAAGAGGTAGGTCTGGTCGCGCTGCTGGGTGTGCATGGCCGGGAAGGCCAGGTCCGCCTGGCCCGAGTCCAGGTAGTGCAGGGTCCGGGCCCAGGGGGCCACCTTGAGTTCGATGTCCACCCCGGCGGCGTGCAGGGCGTCGCGCACCACCTCCCAGGCGAAGCCCCGGAGCTGGGTGGAGTCGGCCCCCACCGGGACCGGCTCGGCGATCTGGGGGGACGCGCCGGGGATGAAGGCGCAATAGGGCGGGAAGTCGCTCAGGGTGGCCACCACCGCGTAGGGCCGGGGCGGGGCGGACGCCGGGGCGGGGTCCTGGCCCGCGGCCCGGACCGGCGCGGCCAGGGCCAGGCACAGGACCAGGCATAGGGTCAGGCCCAGGGGTCGGCCAAGGGCCAGACACAGGCCCAGGAGCCGGCGCGGGGCGGGCGTTCGGCGCGGCCGGAGCGCCGCCGGGGCGGGGGCCGGGCGGCCGGAGCGTCGGGTCGGAGGCATGGCGGTGATCTCCCGAAAGTTGTCCCTGCAACAGCCCTACGCCTCCGGCGCGCACCAGGCAACCGTCAATGCGCCCTGCAACACGTTGACTTCCCGCCCGAATGGCGTGTAGTTACCGTAAGCGCCCGGAACACTGCCCTTTGGCGCGTGACGGGGGGAACCGCCATGCCGGACATGCCGGAAACGACCATTGCCCGCAAGCGAGACGGGGTGCACCTTCGTATCGCCCTGCCGGTGCTGCTCACCGTGGCCCTGTTCATCGGGGCCATGTTCCTGGTGGTGTTCCCGTCGCTGGAGCACACCGTCCTGGACGGCCGCAAGCGCAGCGCCGAGGAGCTCGTGGCCTCGGCGGTCCAGGTCATGCACACCCTCCAGGCCGAGGCCGACCGCGGCCGCATGACCCGGTCCGAGGCCCAGGCCCTGGCCGTGGATATCCTGCGGTCCATGCGCTACGGCCAGGAAAACAAAGACTACTTCTGGATCAACGACCTCACCCCGCGGATGATCATGCATCCGTACCGGCCCGATCTGGAGGGCCAGGACCTCTCCGAGTACGCCGACCCCCAGGGCAAGCGCCTGTTCATGGAGATGGTGCGCGTGGTCCGGTACAAGGATCCCGCGCCGGTGGAATACCTCTGGCAGTGGAAGGACGATCCCAACCGCGTGGTGCCCAAGATCGCCTACGTCAAGCTCTTCGAGCCCTGGGGCTGGATCGTGGGCACCGGCGTCTACCTCCGCGACGTCCAGGCCGAGATCAACCGGGTGCGCGGCACCCTGCTGGTGGTCTCCCTGGGCATCCTGCTGCTGGTGCTGCTGCTGGCCATGTACATCATCATGCAGGCCCGCAAGGCCGACACCCGCCGCCGCGAGCTCTTCGACGCCCTGGCCGGGCAGGAGGCCCTGTACCGCTCGCTGCTGGACAACATGCCCTCGGGCGTCATCCTGGTGAACCGCCGCCACGAGATCCTGGCCGCCAACGCCCGGATGCACGCCTGGTTCCCGGACCTGGACCTGGAGGCCCGGCCCATCTGCCAGCTGTCCCTGCCCGATCCGCGGTCGGCCGCCCCCTGCGTCCCCTGCCCGGTGGACCAGACCTTCATCGACGGCGCCATCCACTCCCGCTCCCTGGACATCCCCGCGGGCGGCGAGATGCGCACCTTCCGGGTCACGGCCAGCCCGGTGCGCGACCCCTTCGGCCAGG
>JBFWIY010000419.1:0-3278 GCA_050255855.1 Desulfovibrionaceae bacterium | reverse complement strand
CCGTCTTGGCCAGCCGGGCCAGGCGCTCCGGCCCCAGGCAGGGCTCGTCCCGCCGGGCCGCGGGCACGGGCTCCACCCGGGTGCCGCCCGCCGGGTCCAGGGCCAGGCGCTCGGCCTTGGGCGCAAGCTCCGTGGCCAGCAGGGCGTGGGCGGGCTCGCGGCCCAGCACGTAGGTGTCGGTCTCGGCGGTGCCGTCCACAATGGGCTTGCCCAGGCCCCAGGCCGCGCTCACCACCATGGCCTGGTCGTGGACCATGAGCGGGGCGTAGGTGTAGAGCCCGCCGCTCACCGCCGCGTCCACCACGGGCATCACCCCCACGGCCATGGCCGGCTCCTCGCCGCACAGGTTGCGGTGCAGCCGCCAGCGCAGGGCCTCCTCGCAGAACAGGCTGGCCAGCACCCGGCGATAGGCGTCCGCCACCCCGGAGGGCGGCACGCCGAGCACGGTCTCGTACATGCCCGCGAAGCTCGACTCCCCGTCCTCGTCCCAGGCGCTGGAGCGCACGGCCAGGGGCAGGTCGCGCCCGCCCGTGAGCCGCCGCACGGCCTGCTCCACGGCCCGGACCAGCTCCCGGGGCAGGGGCATGCCGAGCACGGCCCGGCGCAGCTCGGCCGAGCGCTCCTCCAGCCCCCGGCCCTGGCGCTCCTCCAGGTCGTGCAGGGTCTCCATGATGGTCTTGCGCAGCCCGGCCCGGCCCACGGCCTCGAAGTAGGCCCCGGCGGTGATGACGAAGCCCTCCGGGGTGGAGAAGCCCAGGATGTTGCGGATGTCCCCCAGGCTGGCCATCTTGTTGCCGCCCTCGTCCGCCAGGTCGTGGGTCAGCTCCTCCAGGGGCAGGATGTGGTCGGTGCGGGCCAGCACCCGACGCCCGGCCAGCTCCTCCTTGATGCGGAACTGGATGCGCTCGAAGGCCGTGAACAGGGCCACGTTCTTGCGCTGGCACAGCAGGCTCAGGTCCGAGATGAGCTTGAAGACCTGGTCGCCGAGCCGCTCGCAGGAGTCCAGGATGTACTGGCGGTCGAAGACGTAGTCGCCCCCGAGCTTGTCCCCCATGTCGCCGATGAGCTCAAGAATGGCGTTGTGCCGCTCCAGGATGCCCGTGAATTTCTTGTAGAGCACCGTGAAGGGCACCGGGGGACGCCCCCGGAACCGGGCGAAGAAGTCCTTGACCAGCGCCGCCGTCATGACCGCCTAGTGCGCCCCCTTGCTCTGGAAGACCAGACCGATGCCCAGCCCGGCCAGGATGGCGATGAGAGAGGCCAACACGCCGTACCACACCCCGTGGTCGAAGGCGAGGGAGGCCATGAAGGCGGGCATGCCGGTGAGCCGGGCGTCCACGGGCTGGTCCGCCTGGGCGGCCACCGCGCCGTCCTGCACGGCGAAGACCTCCACCCCGTAGCTGCCCGGGGACAGCCGCGAGGGGATGGCCAGGTCGGCCTCGAAAGCGCGGCGGCCGTCCGCCGCCGGGCCCAGGCGCACGGAGGAGTCGTCCACGCGGTAGAGCCCCTCGCCCTGCTTGAGCTTGAGGAGCTCGGGCAGGAGCAGGGCGCGGTCCGCCGAGGCGGGCTCGATGCCCACGCCCGCGGCCAGGCCGTCCAGGCCGAGTTCGGCCCCGGCCGGGCCCAGCGCGTCCAGCGGGGCCGAGGTGGCCACCAGGAAGACCCGGGGCACGCCGGAGAAGTGCAGGGTGTTCATGTTCATCCACAGCAGGCCCAGGACCTTGCCCTTCTCCTTCATGCGCGCCTCTTCGGCCGCGCCGGTGAAGCGGACCACCACCTCGCAGCCGTCCGGGACGCTGCCCGTCAGGTGCAGACTGGCGCCGTTGTAGAAGGTGGAGATGGCGATCTCCGACGGGGTGACGGTGAAGTCGGCTCCCCCCGCCGCCAGGGCGGGCAGGGCGGACAGGAGCAGCAGGGCCAGCAGGATCAGAATTCGGTTGGCGACGCGCATGGCTAGTGACCTCCCACATAGGCCAGGAGCACGTCCGGCCGGGCCAGCAGTTCGTAGAGCATCTTGACCATCACCACCAGCACCAGGGAGGCCAGCAGGATCTTGAGCTGGTCGCCGCGGAGCTTCTTGCCCACGATGGCCCCCACCTGGGCCCCCAGGGCCGAGCCGATCAAGAGCAGCAGGGCCAGCACGAAGTCCACCGTGTGGTTGGAGGCGGACTGCATCACCGTGACGTTGAGGCAGGTGAACAGGATCTGGAACAGGCTGGTGCCCACCACCACGTGCATGGGCATGCGCAGCAGGTAGACCATGACCGGCACCATGATGAAGCCGCCGCCCACGCCCATGATGGCCGAGAGCACGCCCACCAGGACGCCCAGGAACAACGGCAGCAGGGGCGACATGCGCACCCCGGAGCGGACGAAGTCCATCTGCCAGGGGAGCCGGCCCACCAGGCGGCCGAAGGCGCTGGACTTGGCGTGCTTCTGCGGCCCGGCCTCGGCCGGGGCCTTGGCCTTGCGCATGGACTGGAGGCTCTCGATGAACATGTAGCCGCCCACCAGGCCGAGCATGAGCACGTAGGTCACGTTGATGAGAAAGTCGGCGTTGCCCATCATGCGCAGCAACTTGATGACCTGGACGCCCACGGTGCCGCCGAGCACGCCGCCGATGAGCAGCAGCACGCCCATCTTCACGTCCACATTGCCCAGGCGCAGGTGCGCCAGGGTGCCGGAAGTGGAGGCCCCCACGATCTGGTTGGAGTCCGAGGCCGCGGCCACCGTCGGCGGGATGCCCATCATGATGAGCAGCGGGGTCATGAGGAAGCCGCCGCCCACGCCGAAGATGCCCGAGAGCAGGCCGACCACCCCTCCCAGGCCGAGTACGGCCACAATGTTCACGCTGTTGCCCGCGATGGGCAGATAGAGTTCCATGGGTATGCTCATCGTCCGTCCTTCTCTTGGGTTTCGCGCCCCCGCGCCCTGCCTGCTCCAAGCTCCGGGCCGCGGCCCCCACGCCGGAGGCCGCCCCGTCCCCCGCCCCAAAGCAAAACCGGGGCCGAAGCGGACTCGACGGACAATAGACTGAAATATTTTTATTAATCGTGGAGCGACACGGACCGGCGCGAGGCCCGCGTCTCATTTTGAAACATATTCTGGAAAAGGGCTTGTGCCAAAATGGAACATGCCCTAGGATGCGGGCGGCTTCAGCCGAGCAGGAGACCCGCCGTGGACAGCGCCCGCCGTTTCAAGGTGTTCTTCAACTCCATCAAGGGCAAGATCCTCACCCTCTTCCTGGTGGCCTTCCTGGTGGCCTGCGGCCTGACCCT
>JBFWIY010000418.1:0-3280 GCA_050255855.1 Desulfovibrionaceae bacterium | reverse complement strand
CTCGCCCCGGTCCGTGAACTTCACGGCGTTGTTCACCAGGTTGGCCAGGGCCTGGCGCAGGCGGCCGGGGTCGCCCACCAGCCGCTCGGGCGCGTCCGGGGCCACCGCGGCGATGAGCTCCAGCCCCTTGCGGGCGCACTGCACCGCGAACCCCGCGGCCAGGTCCTCCACCAGATAGCGCAGGTTGAAGGGGATGTGCTCCAGCTCCAGGTGGCCGGACTCGATCTTGGAGTAGTCCAGCACCGCGTTGAGCACCCCGAGCAGGGCCCCGGACTCCGAGAGCACCTGGGCGAAGAGCTGGGACGGCTCGGGCCCGGCCGTGTCCCGGCCGATCTCGGCCAGGCCGATGATGGCCGAGAGCGGGGTTCGCACCTCGTGGCTCATGTTGGCCAGGAACTCGCCCTTGGCCCGGTCGGCGCGCTCGGCCGCCTCCTTGGCCTGCACCAGGCTGCGCTCCAGGCGGCGGCGCTCGGTGATCTCCGTGAGCAGCTCGGCGTTGAGCCGGGTCAGCTCGGCCGTGCGCTCGGCCACCCGGGCCTCCAGCTCGTCGTGGGCCCGGCGCAGGGCCGTCTCGGCCTGGTGCCGCGCGGTGATGTCGTGGCTCACCACCACCGCGCCGCGCACCGCGCCCCCGGCCCCGAAATAGGGATGGTAGGAGACCTCGTAGTACCCGGGCTCGGGCAGCCCCGGGAACCGGAACCAGGCCTCGCGCACCACGGCCTCCCCGGCCAGGGCCCGCTCCAGGCTGGGCCGGATGAGCGACTCCCAGGCCGTCTCGCCCCAGAGCTCGGCCATGGTGCGGCCGGTCAGCTCGGCCTCGGAACGGCCGCTGGCCCGGCAATAGGCCTGGTTGGCCGATTCCAGACGCCCCTCCGCGGAGATGAGGGTCATGGGGTCGGGCGCGGTGTTCACCATGAACTCCCAGCGCCGCCGCACCCGCGTCAGCTCGGCCCGCTCGGTCACGTCGCGCGAGAACTCCACCGCGCCGGTGAGTTCGCCCCCGGGGGAGAGCAGGGGAAAGGCCGCCAGCTCCAGCACCCCGGCCCCGCCGTCCGGCCGCCGGAAGGCCACCTCCCGGCGCACCGGCCGGCGGCGGCGCATGGCGTCCCGGGCCGGGCAGCGCTCGCAGTCCACCGCGCGCCGTTGGGGGAACACCTCCCGGCACGGCCGCCCGAGCATCTCCTCGCCGTAGATCCCCCGCAGCGCGGCGTTGGCCCGCACCAGGCGCAGGTCCGTGTCCAGCACCGCGATGCCGTCGGACACCGCGTCGAACACGTCGCTGAAAAACCGCTCCGCCCGCCGCCGCTCCTGCTCCATCCAGGCCGTCTCGGCCTGGAGCCGGGCCAGCTCCGCGCCCATGCCCTCCAGGGCCCGCTCCAGCACGTCCGGCCAGGCCCCGGGCCCCGGGTCCCGGCCCAGCAGCTCGCGCGACCGCGCCCGGGCCCGGCGCGCCAGGACGCGCAGCCGCGGGCCGAACAGCGCCAGCACCCCCAGCGCCGCCGCCAACAGCAGCAGCGCCGCGAGCAGCGCCTCCGGGCGGGAAAACAGGTCGGCCATGGACCCTCCGGGATGGACCCTCCGGGGCGGGGGAGAGGGGCTTGCCCGCGGCGGCGCGCCGGGGCACAATGCGGCCGCGCCCGCGGGCGCGACCCGCGCGCAGGGACCGTCCCCGCGCGCCCGGGATTCGATATCTCCAATGGTTAGGCCAGGACCGCGCCAGGGTCAATGCCCCGGCCCGGCGGGAGACCCCGTGACCCCCGACCCCCCCTCCGACATCCCGTCCTCCTCGGTCCCGTCCCCCACGGCCCCGTCCCCCACGGCCCCCCTGGCGGAAAAGGTCGCCGCCTCCCTGGATCTCCTGGACCGCGCCCTGGCCCCCCTGGACCCGGCCCGCATCGCCGTGGCCGTCACCGGCGGCAAGGACTCCGCCGTGGCCCTCAGCCTCTGGCGCCTGGCCCTGGACCGCCGGGCCCCGGGCGCGCCCATCACCGCCCTGGCCCTGGACACCGGCTGCAAGTTCCCGGAGACCCTGGAGATGCGCGACCGGCTCTGCGCCCTGGCCGGGGCCCGGCTCCGCGTGGCCCGGCCCGGACCCGAGGCCGACGCCGTGCCCCTGGCCCAGGACAAGGTGGCCTGCTGCCGGGTGCGCAAGGTCCTGCCCCTGCTGGCCGCGGTGCGCGACCTCGGCCTGGCCGCCCTCATCACCGGCATCCGCGGCGACGAACACGCCACCCGCGCCCGCCGCCCCGCCGTGGAGCCCGTGGCCGACCCGCCCCACGTCCGCGTCCATCCCCTGCTGCACTGGACCGAACTCGACGTCTGGAGCTTCATCCTGGAACGCGGCCTGCCCTACTGCTCCCTCTACGCCCAGGGCTACCGCTCCCTGGGCTGCATGCCCTGCACCCGCCCGGCCGCCGGGGCCGCCCCGGACCAGGAACGCTCCGGCCGCGACCCGGACAAGGAGGCCCACCTGGACGCCCTGCGCGCCCTGGGCTACTTCTGATCCCCGCGCGCGCCCCCGCGTCCCCCCTCGTTGCGACTTGCCCCCGCCGAAAAAGTTCCCTATGCTGCCGACGCCCGACCGGGGCCCATTGCGAGACACCGAGCAACATGACCGTCGAGATCCCCGAACAATACCTCCAGGCGTTCCCGCCCGAAGTCATCAACGCCCTGCCCATGGGCCGGTACGAAGGCCCCATCCGCCTCGTCCGCACCGAAAAACAACTCTCCCAGGCCGTCCGCGACCTCCAGAGCGAGAGCCTGCTGGGCTTCGACACCGAGTCCCGCCCGGTCTTCCGCAAGGGCCAGTCCCAACCGCCGCCGTCCCTGCTCCAGCTCGCCGGCGAACAGGAGGCCTACGTCTTCCAGCTCGCCAACCTCCCCCTGGGCGACCTGCTCCTGGAGCTGCTCGAAAACCCGGCCATCATCAAGTCCGGCGTGTCCGTGCGCGACGACCTCCTCGCCCTGCAACGACTCACGGAATTCGAGCCAGGCGGCTTCGTGGACCTGGGCAACATCTCCTCCAAGTTCGGCATGCAGACCCACGGCCTGCGCAACCTCACCGCCAACCTGCTGGGCTTCCGCATCTCCAAGGCCGCCCAATGCTCCAACTGGAGCCGCTCCCGCCTCTCCCCCCAACAGGTCAACTACGCCGCCACCGACGCCTGGATCGGCCGCGAACTCTACCTCGCGTTCCAGAGACTGGGGATGGTGTAGGCGCGCCCCGGGGGGAAGGGGAAATCCCCTCTTGAGGAGAGGGGGGTTCCCCTTCCCCCCGGAC
>JBFWIY010000417.1:0-3311 GCA_050255855.1 Desulfovibrionaceae bacterium | reverse complement strand
GTGGCCGCCCAGGCGGTCGCCCAGGGCCAGGGCGCGTTCCAGGTTCACGGACGAGCCGGTCTTGAGGCGGCCGAGGTTGGTATGGCGCAGGGTCTCGGCGCTGGCGTAGGCGTCGAAGGTGTTGGGGCCGGAGCGTTCCACGGTGAGGCAGCAGCCGTTGACCGCGATGGACTCGCCCAGGACGATGTCCGGGAGTTCGAAGAGGGCGTGGACCACGAGGCGGGTCTCCCCGCCGCGCGGCTGCACGGTCTCGATGCGGCCGCGGCCCTGGACGATGCCGGTGAACATGGGGCGGCTCCTAGAGTTTGACTTTGCGGATGGCCTCCAGGGTGTACGCGAGGTCGTCATCCGTATGGGCGAAGGAGGTGAAGGCGCACTCGAAGCCCGAGGGGGCGATGTTGACGCCCTGCTCGCGCATCTGGCGGTAGAATTCCGCGTAGACGGCGGCGTCCGAGGTCCTGGCCGAGGCGAAGTCCGTGACCGGGCCCTTGGTGAAGAACAGGGTGAAGATGCTGGCGGTCTGGTTGAGGGTGATGTCCAGGCCCTTGTGGCGCAGGATTTCCGCGGCCTCGCCCGCGAAGGCGGCGGTGCGGGCCTCCAGGGCCTGGTAGTCCTGGGCGGCGAGCCGGCGCAGGGTGGCCAGTCCGGCGGCCATGGCCACGGGGTTTCCGGACAGGGTTCCGGCCTGGTACACGTCGCCGCTGGGGGCGATGCGGGCCATGATGTCGCGGCGGCCGCCGTAGCAGCCCACGGGGAAGCCGCCGCCGATGATCTTGCCCAGGGTGGTGAGGTCCGGGGTGATGCCGAAGCGGCGCTGGGCCCCGCCCAGGGAGACGCGGAAGCCGGAGATGACCTCGTCGAAGATGAGCAGGGCCCCGTGGTCGGTGCAGATCTCGCGCAGGCCTTCCAGGAAGCCCTCGGCCGGGGGGACGAGCCCCATGTTGCCCGCCACGGGCTCCACGATGACGCAGGCGATGTCCGCGCCCTGGAGGGCGAAGAGCTGGGCCACGGCGTCCAGGTCGTTGTAGGGGGCGATGAGGGTGTGCTTGACCACGTCGGCGGGCACGCCCGGGGTGCCGGGGATGGACAGGGTGGCCACCCCGGAGCCCGCGGCGGCCAGGAAGGCGTCGGCGTGGCCGTGGTAGCAGCCGTCGAACTTGAGGACCTTGTCGCGGCCGGTGAAGCCCCGGGCCAGGCGCAGGGCGCTCATGGTGGCCTCGGTGCCGGAGCTGACCATGCGGACCATCTCCATGGAGGGGATCATCTCGCACACGGTCTCGGCCAGGCGGATCTCGTCGGCGCAGGGCGCGCCGAAGCTGGCGCCCTTGTCCACGGCGGCGTGGGCCGCGGCGTTGACCTCCGGGTCGCAGTAGCCGAGCAGCATGGGGCCCCAGCTCATGACGTAGTCGATGAACTCGCGGCCTCCGGCGCTGGTCAGGCGGCAGCCCTTGGCGTGGTCGATGAAGAGCGGGGCGCAGCCCACGCTACGGCAGGCGCGCACCGGGCTGTTGACGCCGCCGGGCAGGACCTTGGCGGCGCGCTCGAAGAGGCTTTCGGATTTGCGCAACATCTCGGCTCCTTAAAAATAGCGCATGCTGGTCTTTTTCAGTTCCCGGAGGCTCGACAGGGTGGCGTGCTCGGTGATGCCCGTGGCCCGCTCCAGGTCCGCCACCACGCGGGCCACGGCTTCGGGGTCGCGGCCGTGGATCATGGAGTAGAAGTTGTAGGGCCATTCGGGATAGACGCACCGCCGGTAGCAGTGGCTGATCTCGGGCCGGGCGGTCATGATCCCGGCCACCTCGTCGCTGCGCTCGTCGGGCACGATCCAGGCCACCATGGCGTTGTGGCCGTAGCCCGCCTTCTGGTGGCGCAGGGTGGCGCCGAAGCGGCGGATGATCCCGGCGTCCTTGAGCCGGGCGAGCAGGGCCAGGACCTCGTCCTGGGTGCAGCCCACGGCGCGGGCGATGTCGGCGAAGGGTTCGGGCCCGTCGGGCAGGTCGCCCCCGGCCAGGGCCAGGATGCGTTCCTCGGTCTCGGTGAAGGTAGGGCGTGGCATAGGCCCATGGCATAGCGTTTCCCGCGGCCCGGCGCAACCGATGGGGGAGGCCGGGGGGCCGGAACCGGCGGCGGAGAGGTAGGGGGAGATGCGGGGGAGATCGGGGGGAGATACGGCGGGCGGCCGGGCGGCCTTGCCAGCCCGGGCCGGGCGCGATAGGTTCGCCCCCTGGCGTGCGGCCGAAGATTTCGCGCCGGACGCCCGCCCCCTTCCCCATCCCGGCGAATATCGGCTAGGATGGGGCCGCGACGCAACCAAACGCCAAGGAGCACGGATGCGAACCACCGTCATCGGCGCCGGGGCCTGGGGCACCACCCTGGCCAACCTGCTGGCGCGCAAGGGCGAGCCCACCACCCTCTGGGTGCGCGAGGCGGCCCTGCTGGACGAGATCACCAAGACCGGGCGCAACACCTGGTTCCTGCCCGACTACGACCTGGACCCGGGCCTGACCTGCACCACGGACGCGGCCCAGGCCCTGGCCGGGGCGGACTGTTTCCTGGCCGTGGTGCCCAGCCAGTTCCTGCGCGGGGTGCTGGCCGGGTTCAAGGAGCTGCTCCCGGACCGGCCCGCCATCATCTGCGCCAGCAAGGGCATCGAGATGGACACCCTCAAGCCCATGAGCGAGGTGGTGGCCGAGGCCCTGGAGGGCCTCCAGCCGCGCTACGCCGCGCTCTCGGGCCCGAGCTTCGCCGACGAGGTGAGCCGGGGCCTGCCCACCTCGGTGACGCTGGGCTGTTCGGACCCGGAGCTGGGCCGCTGCCTGCGCAACCACTTCTCCACGGACCGCTTCCGGGTCTACACGGACACGGACTTCCGGGGCGTGGAGCTGGGCGGCGCAGTGAAGAACGTGGTGGCCATCGCCGCGGGCATCTCGGACGGGCTGGGCTTCGGGCACGACGCCCGGGCCGCGCTCATCACCCGGGGCCTGGCGGAGATGAGCCGCCTGGGCAAGGCCATGGGCGCGCGGGTGCAGACCTTCATGGGGCTCTCGGGCATGGGCGACCTGGTGCTGACCTGCACGGGCGACCTCTCGCGCAACCGGCAGGTGGGCCTGGGCCTGGGCCAGGGCAAGACCCTGGCGCAGATCCAGGAAGGCAAGCGCACCGTGGCCGAGGGCGTGAAGACCACCCAGGCGCTGTACGACCTGTCGCGCCGCCTGGGGGAGGAGCTGCCCATCACCGAGCAGGTCCACGCCATCCTCTACGAGGACAAGCCCCCGAAGCAGGCCGTGCAGGAACTCATGGGCCGCAGCCTC
>JBFWIY010000416.1:0-3315 GCA_050255855.1 Desulfovibrionaceae bacterium | reverse complement strand
CGTGGCCGACCACCGCATCCACGAACCGGACCTGAGCCTGCTCGACTTCATCCTGGGGCGCATCCAGTTCAACAACTTCGCCGCCCTGCGCACCGACGACCTGCGCCAGGCCGTGTCCGGCGACCGCGCCGCCCTGGCCGCCGCGCTGAACCGCCTGGCCGCGGCCAACTACCTCATCTACCGCCGGGCCGAGGACAACATCATCCTCCAAATCAACCCCAACCTGGCCTGGAAGGGCGACATCAGCGGCTCCCAATGGCAGACCGAGAGCGAGGCCTTCAACGCCCGGGCGGCCGCCGCCCGACCCACCAAGGACACCCGCCGATGACCCGCTCGCCGTTCGCCGCGACCGCCCCGCTCCTGGCCGCCCTCTGCGTCCTGGCCCTCCTCGCCCCCGCCCCGGCCCGGGCCGAGGAGCACATGCGCGCCCCGCGCGCCACCCGCCTCATCCTGCAATGGTATCCGCAGGCCCAGTTCGCGGGCTACTACGTGGCCCTGGAAAAGGGCTTCTACCGGGACGAGGGCCTGGCCATGACCATCCTGCCCGGCGGCCCGGACCGGCCGGTCAACGACTACCTCGACTCCGGCCAGGCCGACTTCGGCACCATGTTCCTCTCCACCGCGGTGCAGAAGCGCTCCCACGGCGTACCCCTGGTCTGCGTGGGCCAGATCGGCCAGCGCTCGGCCCTGATGCTGGTGACGCGCAAGAACTCCGGCATCCGCACCGTGCAGGACCTGGACGGCAAGAAGATCGCCCTGTGGATGGGCGACTTCCAGATCCAGCCCCGGGCCCTGTTCAAGGCCAACCACCTGAACGTCACCATGGTCCCCCAGACCTCCTCCATGACCCTGTTCCTGCGCGGCGGCGTGGATGCCGCCTCGGCCATGTGGTACAACGAGTACCACACCCTGCTGGCCAGCGGCCTGGACGAGGACGACATCCAGCCCTTCTTCTTCCACGACCTGGGCTACGACTTCCCCGAGGACGGCATCTACTGCCTGGAGAAGCTCTGGAAAAGCGAGCCCGAGACCTGCCGGGCCGTGATGCGGGCCTCCATCAAGGGCTGGGAATGGGCCTTCGGCCACCCCGAGGAGACCCTGGACCTGGTCATGAAGGCCATGGACGAGGCGCACGTGGCGGCCAGCCGAGTGCACCAGCGCTGGATGCTCCTGCGCATGCGCGACGTCATCGAGGGCGGCGGCGTCAAGCCCCCCCTGCTCGACCCCAAGGCCTACGACCAGGTGGGCCAGACCCTGCTGGACCTGGGATTCATCCGCCGCGTCCCGGCCTACGACGACTTCTTCAAGGGAGGCGAGCATGCGGATGCGCAATAGGGGCATCGCCTTCAAGCTGGCCCTGCTCATCCTCTCCTGCACCGTGGTCATCCTGGCCCTGGTGCAGACCGAGAGCTACGAGGTCTCCAAGCACTACATCCTGAAAAGCGTGGAGGAGAACGCCCGCAACCTGGCCGCGGCCACGGTGAACAAGATCGAGACCACCCTGGCCTCGGTGCAGAAGGTCTCGGAGAACATCGCCTTCTCCCTGGAGAACGCCCAGCCCACCCGCGAAGAGGTCATCCGGCTGGTGCAGCGCATGGTGGCCCGCAACCACGAGATCTACGGCGGGGCCATCGCCTACGAGCCCTTCGCCATGGACCCGTTCTCCCTGTACTTCGCGCCCTACGCCCACCGCACCGGCGACCTGGCCAGCGAGGACGAGTCCGTGCAGCTCACCTACCTGGGCGGGGCCGCATACCGCTACTTCTACCGCGACTGGTACCAGCTGCCCAAGGAGCTGGGCCGCCCGGTGTGGAGCGAGCCCTATTTCGACGAGGGCGGCGGCAACGCCATGATGACCACCCACTCCGTGCCCTTCTACGGCACGGTGGACGGCCAGCGCGCCTTCCGCGGGGTGGTCACGGCGGACATGGCCCTGGACTGGCTCCAGGACATCGTCACCTCGGTGAAGATCTTCAAGACCGGCTTCGCCTTCCTCATCTCGCGCCAGGGCACCTTCCTCATCCACCCCGAGGCCCGGCTGGTCATGAACGAGACCGTCTTCAGCCTGGCCGAGGAAAAGCACGACCCGAACCTGCGCCAGATCGGCAAGGCCATGACCCGGGGCGAGTCCGGCCTGGTGCGGTTCATCTGCCCCACCACGGGCAAGGACGCCTACCTCTACTACCTGCCCCTGCCCACCAGCGGCTGGAGCCTGGGAGTGGTCATCCCGCGCGACGAGATCATGGCCGACGTGAACCGCCTGAACCAGATCATGCTCAGCACGGGCGCGGCGGGCTTCGTGCTGCTCTTCATCCTCATCGTGGTCATCGCCCGGTCCATCACCAAGCCCCTGGCCCGGCTGAACCGGGCCGCCCGGCGCATCGCCTCGGGCAACCTGGACGCCCCGGTGCCGGACATCAAGGGCGGGGACGAGGTGGCCCAGCTGGCCAAGGACTTCGGGCTCATGCGCAACGCCCTGCGCGACTTCATCAAGGAGCTCAAGGAGACCACCCGGAGCAAGGAGCGCATCGAGAGCGAGCTGCGCATCGCCCGCGAGATCCAGATGGGCATCCTGCCCAAGATCTTCCCGCCCTTCCCCAATCGCGGGGAGTTCGACCTCGACGCCAGCATCGAACCGGCCCGCGAGGTGGGCGGCGACCTCTACGACTTCTTCTTCGTGGACGACAACACCTTCTGCTTCCTCATCGGCGACGTGTCCGGCAAGGGCGTGCCCGCGGCCTTCTTCATGGCCGTCACCAAGACCCTGCTCAAGGTCACGGCCGAGCGCGGGCTGGACCCCGGGGCCGTGCTCTCCAAGGTCAACGACGACCTGGCCGCGGAGAACGACTCCTGCATGTTCGTGACCCTGTTCTGCGCCTGCATCGACCTGCCCACGGGCACGGTGAAGTACGCCTCGGCCGGGCACAACCCGCCCGTGCTCCTGCCCGCCCAGGGCGCGCCGAGCTGGCTGCCGCCCCGGCGCGAGCCCGTGGCCGGCGCCATGGAGGGCATGACCTACACCACCGACACCCTGACCCTGCACCCCGGCGACGCCCTGTTCCTCTACACGGACGGCGTCACCGAGGCCATGAACCACAAGGAGGAGCTCTACTCCGATCCCCGGCTCATGGAGCTGCTCGCCACCTTGGGCGGCCGGGCCCCCAAGGACATGGTCACCACGGTGAACGCCTCCATCAAGGCCTTCACCGGCGGGGCCGAGCAGTCCGACGACATCACCATGGTCGCCCTGCGCTATCTTGGCAGGAGCGACGAAACCCGGTAATACTCGGGAAAACACAAACAAGGAGCCCACAT
>JBFWIY010000415.1:0-3316 GCA_050255855.1 Desulfovibrionaceae bacterium | reverse complement strand
GGTCAGGACCTCCGGGGCGGCGTGGGTGGCCACGATCTCGCCGATGAACACGTCGTGGGTCTCGAAATCCACGATGCGCGCCAGGCGGCACTCCATGCACACCGGGCAGGCCCGGATCATGGGGGCGTGCGCCGTCTCGCCGTAGAACAGCTCGAACAGCCCGGACTTGTCCGTGTTCCGGCCGCTCACCAGGCCGCAGTAGTCCGTCTCCGCCACCAGGTCCCGGCCCGGGATGTTGACGCTGAAGGCCTGGTGCTCCCGGATGCCTGCGCCGGAGTAATGCTTTTTGTTCACGCCGAAGGACAGGTACTGGGGCTGGCCGTGGTTCATGATGCCCACGTGGGCGATGGTCAGGAAGTTGGGGCGGCCGTCCACCTCGACGCCGAGGAGCACGGTGAGCGAGGGGTACAGGGCGTTCACGGGCCCGATGTCTTGGTGCATGGCGGACCTCCCTGGCGTCCGTTACCAGGCGTTGCGATGGATGCGGGCGGCGTCGTAGCGCGCCAGACGGTGCTGGTCCTGGGCCGGATGGCCGATGACCGCCAGGGCCACGGGGACGATGCGCCCGGGCAGCCCGAACAGCTCGCGGTAGCCCGCCACGCGGGCCTCCACCGGGTAGGAGGCGGTCCACACCCCGCCCAGGCCCAGGGCGCGCGCGGCCAGGAGCAGGTTCTCCATGGCGGCGGCGCAGTCCTGGATCCAGAAGCCCGGGCACTTGGGCTCGCGCGCCGGGTCGGCGCAGACCAGCACGGCCAGCGGGGCGTGGGCGGCCATGGCGGCGTGGACATTGACGTCCTTGACCTTGGCCAGCACGGCCGGGTCGTCCACCACCACGAACTCCCAGGGCTGCTGGTTGCAGGCCGTGGGCGCGCTCATGGCCGCCTCCAGGAGCTGGCGGACGGTGTCGTCGTCGATTTTTTCGGGCGTGTACTGGCGGACGCTGCGCCGGGTGAGGATGCATTCCATGGCGTCCATGGGGACCTCCGGGGTTGATGTTGCGGTTTACAGTCAGGACCTATTCCACTATACGGACCGGAAGGCAAGTACATACGCAAACGTTGCATAGGCACCAGAAAGAAACCATAGCCGGGCGCGGACGGAGACGGGACATGGCCGGGGAGTGCACCCTCAAGTATCTGGCGGGACGAAAGTATTTCTGCACCGTGGAGCTCGCGCTCCAGGTCATCGGCGGCAAGTGGAAGCCCCTCATCCTCTATCGCCTGAGCCAGGGCGCGGTGCAGCGCTTCAGCGAGCTCAAGCGGGGCATCCCGAGCATCACCCAGAAGATGCTCACCCAGCAGCTGCGCGAGCTGGAGGACGACGGGGTGGTGCACCGCAAGGTCTATGCCCAGGTGCCGCCGCGGGTGGAGTATTCCCTCACCGACCTGGGGCGCAGCGTCATGCCCGTGCTGGAGCAGCTCTGCCGCTGGGGCCGGGACTACGAGGCCCGCATGGGGGCCCGGCCCGGTGAGGACGAGGTGGCCTGATGCCCGATGCGCCGAAATCCGGTCGCGCCGCCCGGGCGGGCCTGAAGGTGGTGCCCATCGACCTCCGGGCCGTGGAGCGCGAGCGCCTGATCCGGGCCGTGGGCCGCGAGCTGGCCCGGGCGGGCTTCCGGGGGCTCACGCCCCAGGGCGTGGCCGAGGCCGCGGGGACGCCGCTCCGGGCCCTGTACCGGCAATTCGGGGGCCTGTCCGGTCTGGTGGCGGCCTTTGCCCGCAGCGGCGAATTCTGGCCCCCGGCGGCGGAGCTGGCGGAGGACGGGGCCGAGGTCCTGCGCGGCCTGCCCCCGGACCGGCTCATGGCCGCGTTTTTCAAGCGCCTGCTGGCCGCCCTGCTGCGCCGCCCCCAGACCCTGGCCATCCTGGCCTGGGAGGAGGTGGAGCGCCACGCCCTGGCCGAGGAGCTGGAATGGCCGCGAGCGCGCTGCGCCCTGGAGTTCTTCGAGCTCATGGAGCAGGACCCGCCCGAGGACGTGGACCTCACGGCCCTGGTGCTGGTGCTGGCCGGGGCGGTGCACTTCCTGGCCGTGCGCTCGCGCGTGCACTGCAGCCTGGGCGGGGTGGACCTGCATTCCGAGACGGGCTGGGCGCGCATCGAGGGCATCCTGGACCGGACCCTGGCCGCCGTGCTCGGCTCGGGCCGGGGAGGCCCCGGCAACGGGGCCTGAGCCCGGTCCGGTCACGCTATTTCGGCAAGATCCTTTCGATCGTGTTGATGGCTTCCAGGATGGCGGAAGGGTTGCCGGCGGCAATGCCGAGGGTGATGGCCAGCAAGGCGTTTACAACGGTCATGGCCTGCCCGAAGGTCTGCATGTTTCGGATGGCGCCCTCGGCGCCGGCGATTCCTTGCCGGATCCTGTCGGCGGTGACGGCGAGCTTGGCAAGCTGGTCGAGCGTGTTTTCATTGTCGAAGTTTCGGGCGGCCTCCAGCAGGTCCCGCACCTTCTGGCTCCCCTCGCTGTACTCCTCGTCCGAGAGGTTCGGGTTGCCGTCTATGAGGTCCTGAAGCGCACGGGCCGCCTCTTGGAATTCATTGAACTGGTGTCCTTTCGACATGGATGACCTCCTTGGTCTGCGGACCGGGAGTCCTTTCGCAGGTTATTGGGAAAGGGTCTTCATGGCGTCGGCGATCTCGGCGTAATAGAGGCTCACCATGCCCTTGATGAATTCCGAATCCAGATTGTTTCTGTTTTCGTACAGGGTGTTGAGGGTCCCCCTCGCCGTGGCGAGGATGTCCCCCACGGCCTGGAGATCGTCCAGCCGCTGCCGCATGTCCGCCTCGAATACGGACTGTTCGCTTGAGGCGATGGTGGTAAAGAACGCCCCCGTGGCGCTGTCCGCTTTCGTGACCTTGGTGAGGTTTTTCTTGTACTTGCCCTGGAAGTTGGTGGCGGCCTGGGCTTCCCTGTCGAGTTGCGCATTGCGGTAGTAGGTCAGGAGATCCGAAAAGGCGGCGAGATAGGCGTCCATGTCGGCATGGGTGGCGGTGAGGTATTCCTGGATGGCCTTCTTCTGGTAGGCCTGGAGGAGCACGCCGCCCAGCGCCTTGCCGAGGGCGAAGTATGCATTGGCCTTGTCCTTGCCCGTGGCATTCTCGAACAGGGCTTGCCCCCGGGAGTCGGTGGCGGTCAGGAGGCTGGCCTGGCATTTGGCGACCTCTTGTTCAAAGGACGCGGGGTCGTCGGCGGCCAATTTCCCCAGGGCTCCGACATAGCTTTCGAATACGGCCAAGGCGCTGAGGAAGTTCTTCCTGATCCGGGTCTCGTCCTCGCATTGGGCCGCGATGGCCCACGTTCCGTTGATGGGTTTCCCTT
>JBFWIY010000414.1:0-3319 GCA_050255855.1 Desulfovibrionaceae bacterium | reverse complement strand
GGACCACGAAATGGAACACGCAGGCCCCGACCATGACCGGCACGGCCGCGGGCAGCAGCCCCCAGACCGCCCACTCCAGGCGGGCGGCGCGGATCTGCGGAGCGCCCAGCGCCAGCAGCGCCCCGAAGCTCAGCCACATGGCGGCCATGAGGCCCGCGTTGCAGCGCTGCACCAGGCCGAGCCCGAAAAAGACGGGCAGGGTCAGGACCAGGAAGAACAGGAGCATGACCCACCAGGCCGACCCGGTCAGACCCAGCAGGTCGGCCAGGATGGCCGTGCCCCCGCAGAGGTAGGCCACCATGATGGTCCAGTAGAGGAACAGGCTCAGGGCGAGGATCACCCAGCGTCCGGCCGGGCCCAGGGCATGGGCCAGCAGGGTCGGGATGTCGGCCTCGGGGTCGCCCAGGGCCAGCACGCGATCCGCCAGGAACATGGCGGAGAGCAGCATCAGCACCCAGACGCCCCCCAGGGCGGCCACGGAGATCCAGAACCCGGCCAGGCCGGTGCGGATGGGCAGGCCCAGGATGCCCGCGCCCACCATGTTGCCGGTGACCAGGAAGCTGGCGGAGACGATGCGCAGGGCGGATGGGCGGGACATGGCGGCTCCGGGGGGGACGGCGGGCCGGTGTCGGGCCGGTCAGCCGGTCGAGGGAGAGGACGCATGGGGACAAAATTTCCGCGACCGTACCCCAACGCGACGCCGTGTCAATCCACTTCTCACGCCAAGGCGGGCTGCCGGGCGCGGCGGACCGAATTTGACCGATGATATCGGCCCGGCTATGTTCGGTCATGCTGTTCGCGCGCCGCGCCCTCGTCCTGCTCGCCCTGCTCTGCCTCTGCCCCTCCGCCCCGGGGGCGGAAGAAATCGGCCGTCCCCTGCGCGGCCCCCGGTTCGTCGAGCTCGTCAGCAGCTACCCGGATATCGACGGAGACGGACGCGCCTTTGACGGAAGCGCCCGGACGTGCACGGGGCACGAGGGCACCGACTTCGCGGTCCCCATCGGGACGCCGGTATACGCATCCCTGGCCGGGCAGGTGCTCTGGGTCTTCGACGGAAAATACGACATCTGCCCCGACGCCGCCCAGCCCGATTGCCAGGCGCCGCCGGAGGGCTGGTTCGTGGCGGGGCAATCGAACGGATACCGGGTCTGCACCGACGCCGGACCATACGGCCAGTACTCCGCGCCCGGGACATGGTTCTATTGTTTCGACGGCGGGAACGTCGTGGTGATCCGACACCAGGACGGGCCCGTCTTTGCGACGCGCTACGACCACCTGAAGAGCGGTTCCATCACGGTGGCTCCGGGGGACATGGTGGCGCGGGGCCAACGGATCGCCGAGTCGGCGAGCGCCGGGCGCTCCACCGGACCGCACCTGCATTTCGAGGTCTGGGGCCGGACCTATTACGATCCCATCGACCCGTGGGACAACGAGAACATCACCTTCGCCGCCCCGAACATCTTCCCCGCGCCGATCCTTCCCCTCCTCCTGTCGGATTGACCAGGGCGCTCCCCGGCGGACCGGCGACCGGGGCAAGGGGCGCGCCCGGGCCGCGCGGCGCGGGACGGGACCTTAGGGATTGCAGACCTTGCAGGGCCGGAATCCGGCCTCCAGGGCCTCCTGGCGGGAGTGAAACACCACCACGCAGTTCTTGCAGTCGTAGTACCGGCACCCGGGCCGGTGAAACACGTGGGAGTTCCGGTTGCCGTGGTAGACCATGCCCGCGGCCGCGGCCACGGCCAGCAGCAAAAGGACCACGGCGACCAGGGTGGCCGCAAAGCGAACCGATTTCGCGCGGGAGGGCCGCAGACGGCGTGTCCATTTTCCGATCATAATCCCCCCATCGTCCGGGGCCTGCTCCGGACGTGTCGAAAGCGTTCTCCGGCAGACCGCCCCCCTGGTGGTGCGGTTGAAAGAGATCTATGCGGCGGCGCCTATCCGGCAAACGGAACGATGGCCTTGAATATCCCTGTCTTGGTCATCTCGCGGACGATTTCGAACCGTCCGAGGCATTCCACAACGTCGACCTGTTCCAGATTGCTGAAGTTGATGCGTTCCCACTCCGCCCGTTCCGCCCGCACGCTATACAGATATTCGTCGTTGGTGTTCCCCGTCGCGGCGTCGTTGCGCTGCGAATAGGCGGACACGACGACCTCCGAGCAGGCGGGAAGCGCGGCGAACACTGTCCCGAGCATCCGGAATCCGATGCCGTGGACGTGCACCATGTAATCCTTGCGACGCTGCGTTTCCGAACGCTTCTTGAAATTGACCTTTCGGCCGGTTTTGGAGATTTCCGCGGACGTATCCGGCAGATCCTCGATTTCCGGCAAGTCGACATCGACCAGGACCTGTCGCCCGTCTCGCCGGATGTCGAAGTTCACGAACGTCTCACGCGGCCAGCCGATCCCCTGGAGCACCTTCTCAAGGAACTCCTCCATGACAGAAGCGTCATGGAACCTCCCCACCTCGAATTGCTGCCGAAACCGGGACTTCTCCTGCTCAAAAGCGGCCTTGCCCTGCTCCCACTGCGAAAGGTCCGCCTCGTATTGCTCGCGCCGCCGTTCGTTCTCCGCTTCGACCCGCCGCTTCAAAAAAGGCAACAACTTCGCCAGAAAGAATACCCGCCTCGGCTCCGGCAGGCTCGGCCGCCCTTTGGGGTAATCCTCGTCGGGGAAGGTGGCGAAGGCCTCCAGCGGAGGCGTCACCCGATGAATTTCGAGAACACTCCGCACGTCGGCGTTGAACTCCTCGCATTTCTCGCGAAGCAGATCCTTCACCAAGCCGGGGTGCTGCTCGATGGCGAGCTTCGTATACTTGGGGGGCAACTTGTCGCCGTTTTCGTCACAGGCCACAAGGTATCCCTGGTCGTCGAAGCGCAGCTTGGCGGCGATCTCGACGGGCCCGGACGAAACGGCCGGGGAACGCCGCGCCTGGCCGGTCCCGCCCCCGATACGCGAACGGTAGGATATTCCGGTTCCGGGAATGCCCCAGTTGCTGTACACGCCCCGCGGACCGAACGTCATGGACCCGCCGCGCCCCCCCGCCGTCAAGCTCATGCCGGTCTTCCCGAAATTGATCCGCAACCCTGGGGCAATCCGCACCGAGCGGCGAAAACGAAACCCCATCTCCCCCTCCTTGGATGCCGAGCGCTCCCATTTGGAATGCGTTATTCAAACCACAATACAGCAGAAGCAGCAAGGTTCAAAGAACGGCGACGCCAAAACGTTTTGGCGCACTCCCGCGGGGGCCCGGACTTGATCCGGCGCGCCGCGCTCCAGCGTCAGCGGGCGGCGGCGCACCCGCGCAATCCGCATCCCAT
>JBFWIY010000413.1:0-3334 GCA_050255855.1 Desulfovibrionaceae bacterium | reverse complement strand
TGATGATGTGCCCGTCCACGCGGGACTTGATGTCCACGGACTGGCTGGCCTCCACCTGGCCCACGGCGTCCAGGGTGAGCCGGGCCGGGCCCAGCACGGCCGCGGCGGTGACCACCGGGACGTCGGGTTTCTTCTTGGGCGCCTTGCCGCCGCAGGCGGCCGGGAGGAGCAGGGCGGCCGCCAGGAGCAGCAGCCGGGTCAGGCGGAAGGCGGCGGCCAGGGAGCAGGACCGGGCCGGGGTCGGCCGGGAGGGGGGCATGGGGAAGGGCATGCGGTGGACCTCGTGTGGGAGAGACGTGGGGACGGACGTGGAACCCTTGGAGGTATTTTCTCCGCATGTATACCCAGGCGGGGAAAAATACACAACGGGGGGATTGTCCCCTGTCCGCGCGGGAAAATCCGGCCGGCCGCCGCAGGTCCGGGCCGGGGGCGGGAGCGCCGGGGCCCGGGCGGGAGGCGCGGACGCCGCAGGCCCGGAAGTCAAGCAACCAAGCCACTCGGCTTGACTTCTGAATGGTATCCGGTAGACTCGCTTCCTCCGCTCAGGCCGTATCACGCGGCGTTCCCGGCGGACGCATCATCAATCATTCGGAGTCATCTGGAGCGAGCCCATGTCGGTAATGGTCGAGGTGGAAGATCTTCAAAAGTGGTACGGGGACTTCCACGTCCTCAAGGGCATCAACCAGACGGTGCACAAGGGCGAGGTGCTGGTCATCTGCGGGCCGTCCGGCTCGGGCAAGAGCACCTTCATCCGCTGCATCAACCGCCTGGAGGAATACCAGAAGGGCCGCATCCTGGTGGACGGACAGGACATCCACGCCCCGGGCGTGAACGTCAACCACCTGCGCGCCGAGATCGGCATCGTGTTCCAGCAGTTCAATCTCTACCCCCACCTCTCGGTGCTCAAGAACGTCACCCTGGCCCCCATCAAGGTCAAGGGCATGGACAAGCACGCGGCCGAGGAGCTGGCCCTCGCCCTGCTGGAGCGCGTGGGCATCCACGACCAGGCCCACAAGTACCCGGCCGAGCTCTCCGGCGGCCAGCAGCAGCGCGTGGCCATCGCCCGCGGCCTGGCCATGCAGCCCAAGGTCATGCTCTTCGACGAGCCCACCAGCGCGCTGGACCCGGAGATGATCAACGAGGTGCTGAACGTCATGAAGGACCTGGCGCGCGAGGGCAAGACCATGCTCTGCGTCACCCACGAGATGGGCTTTGCGCGCGAGGTGGCGGACAAGGTCATCTTCATGGATTACGGGGAGATCGTGGAATCCGCGCCGCCGCAGGAGTTCTTCAGCAATCCCCAGTCCGAGCGGGCCCAGATGTTCCTCAAGGAGATCCTGTGATCCACGCCGCACGGCCTGTGCGGTGAATACGGCAACACCCATACGAGGAGGAGATTCATGAAACGGCTGACCCTGGTTCTGGCCTTGATGCTGGCCCTGGTGTTCGCGGCCAATGCCGCCAACGCCGGCAAACTGGAGGAGATCAAGGAGCGCGGCAAACTCGTTTGCGGCGTGAAGGACTCCGTGTTCCTGTTCGGCTTCGTGGACCCCAAGACCAATGAGCTCACCGGCTTCGACGTGGACATCTGCAAGGCCATCGCCGCCAAGCTGGGCGTGCCCGCCGAGTTCAAGCCCGTCACCAGCAAGAACCGCATCCCCATGCTGGCCCAGGGCTCCGTGGACATCCTGGCCGCCACCATGACCCACAAGTGGGAGCGTGACGACACCATCGACTTCTCCATCACCTACTTCATGGACGGCCAGAAGCTGCTCGTGAAGAAGGATTCCGGCATCAAGAGCACCGCGGACCTGGCCGGCAAGAAGGTGGGCACCGCCAAGGGCTCCACCTCCGAGCAGAACATCATCACCGCCCAGCCCGAGGCCAACGTGGTGTCCTTCGACGAGTACCCCCAGGCCTTCCTGGCCCTGCAGCAGGGCAAGGTCGCGGCCGTGACCACCGACTCCGGCATCCTGGCCGGCCTCAAGGCCTCCGCCGACAACCCGGCCGACTACGCCATCGTGGGCCCGTTCTTCTCCTCCGAGCCGTATGGCCTGGGCGTGCCGGAGAACGACTCCGACTTCCGCGATTTCGTGAACAAGTCCCTGCAGCAGATGTGGCTGGACGGCAGCTACGCCAAGCTCTTCGAGAAGTGGATGGGCTATCCCCTGCCCGACACCTGGACCATGGAGCTTTGGCCCGGCGCCACCGACTAGACCCGACCGCCTGAACTTCGGGCCGGGGGCCTCCGGGCCCCCGGCCCTTGAACCGCAGCGCCGCAGGGGTTTTTCGTGCAGTATCAGTTCGACTGGGTGGGGATCGCCACCGGGGTGCCCGTTCGCTGGCTCCTGGCCGGATTCGTCAACACCCTGACCATCTCCTTCATCTCCATTGTCCTGGCCATGGCCTTGGGCATCGTGGTCAGCGCCATGCGGGTCAGCGGGTTCAAACCCCTGGTGTGGCTCTCCGCCGCCTATGTGGAGTTCTTCCGCAACACGCCGCTGCTCGTGCAAATTTTCTTCTGGTATTTCAGCTATCAGGTCGTCCTGCCGACGGCCCTGGCCGACTGGATCAACACGGTCTTCGTGAAGTTCGCCTACGTCATCCCCAAGACCCCGACCCCGGTGAACTGGTTCGTGCTCTCGGCCGAGACCGTGAGCTGCATCATCGCGCTCACCGTGTACACCGCGGCCTTCATCGCCGAGGAGATCCGCGCGGGCATCTTCTCCATCCCCAAGAACCAGCTGGAGGCCTCGCGGGCCACGGGCCTGACCTTCATCCAGGCGTACCGCTACGTCATCCTGCCCCAGGCCATCCGCATCGTCATCCCGCCGCTCATCTCCCAGTTCCTGAACCTCATCAAGAACTCGTCCCTGTGCATGGTCATCGGGGTGGGCGAACTCGCCTACCAGGCCACGCAGATCGAGTCCTATTTCGGCCGGGCCTTCGAGGGCTTCACCTACGCCACCCTGATCTACCTGATCATCTCGCTCACGGTGTCCTTCGTCATCACCATGTACAACAAGCACTTCATGCTGCAGGTCAGGTACTAGGGGAGAATGGGCATGGGTGCCGAATCGTACTGGAACGTGGCGGCCGACCACTGGAAGGTGGTCTTCAACAATTTCGACTACTTCCTCTGGGGCATCACCAAGTTCTCCAGCCACTTCCCCTTTGTGGAGAACGTGGGCGGGCTGGTGGCCTCCATCTGCCTGGCCGTGCTGGGCATCTTCGGGGCGTTCTGGATCGGGCTGGTGGCCGGTCTGGGGCGGCTCTCCAAGCGGCCCTGGCTGCGCTACCCGTCCGTGGTCTACATCGAGACCATCCGCGGCGT
>JBFWIY010000412.1:0-3336 GCA_050255855.1 Desulfovibrionaceae bacterium | reverse complement strand
TGGAGTCCACCTCCAGGTAGAGCCTCTGGTTGCCCGAATCGTAGTGGATGCGGCGGGTGCCGGGCAGGTCGGAGTCGGTGCTGGTGTAGGTCACGGAGGAGTTGGGCGAGAAGATGATGGTGGAGCCGGCGGCGCCGTCGGCCGTGCGCAGCTCCATGGTCATGCGCGTGGCGGCGTTCTGGGCGATCATGGCGGACTTGCTGGCGTTGCGGCTGAGCAAGAAGCCGCTCACCCCGGTGGTGAGGAAGAAGAAGGCCATGGACGCGATGATGGAGAGCAGCACCACCGAGACGATGAGCTCGATGAGGGTGAAGCCGGCCTGGTTCCGGCGCGGGGCGTCAGAAGTTGACGGATTCATCGGAGGTGCTGATGCGGCTTTGCGGCAGCAGGGTTACGAGTGTGTGCCGCAGCTTGCTGTCCTGCAGCATGGAGACCGAGACCTTGAGGGTGTCGCTGCTGGAGCCGGACACCTCGTCCCCGCTGGAGTCGAAGCGCACCCACTCCATGTCCACCTGGCAGCCTTCCAGGGCGGCGTAGTCCGATTGGTCGGCCAGGACCGCGGCCACGGCGGTGGACGGGTCCGAGGCGTTCATGGCGGTGACGTAGTCGTGGATGATGCGCTCCATGGTCTTTTCCACGGCGGCGCTGTCCTCGGCCCAGATCAGGGACTCCGGGCTCTTGGTCAGCTTCTGGCTGAGCATGACGGCGATGAATGCGCCCACGATGCCCACCAGCACCAGGGTGATGATGGTCTCGATGAGGGTGAAGCCGCGGGGGGAGGTTTTCATGACACGTATCCCGTTTCCTGGGTGATGACGATGGTGCGGGTGGTTCCGCCGCTGGTGGCGGTGACGGTGATGGTGGTGTCCGTGTCGAGGCGGTCCCCCGCGGTGTCGCGCGGGACGCCGAAGCGGTCGAAGACCACGGTGAAGGTGCTCACGGTGACTTTTTTCTCCGACAGGGTGACGGTGGAGCCCGTCTCGCCGGGCAGGGGGGTGATGTTGGCGGTGGGGTCGTCGCCCTTGAACAGCCAGTAGGCCCCGCCCTGGCAGCGGATGCCCCAGTCGTCGCCGGATTTCATGGCCCGGGACTGGGCGTAGCGCAGGTGGGCGGCCAGGGCCTCGGTCTCGGACAGGGCGGAGGGGCCGGTGAGGTCGATGGCGCTGATGATGACCACCGAGAGGATGCCCAGGATGACGATGATGGTGATGAGTTCGATGAGGGTGAAGCCGTTGCGCCCGGCGCGGTCCGCCCCGGGCTCCGGGATGGGCGGAGCGGACGGGGGAACGTGACGCCGTGCGTTCATGGCGGGCTTCCTGTGGGTTGCGGTGAGGCCGGACGGACCGACACCCCCACAGGCTAGCAAAATCGGGCGGCGATGGAAAGGCGCGGATTCGCCCTTCAGGCCAGGGAGATGAGCACCCGGGCCAGGCGGTCCGGATCCATGCGCGGCGGGGCGTTTTCCCCGGCCGGACCTCCGGACGGGGCGGTCAGGTCCAGGTCCAGGACCCGCGCGCCCAGGGCCTGGATGCGCTCGGGCTCCAGGCCGCCGGGGTAGGTCCCGCCCCGGGTGTCCACCAGCACCAGGTCCAGCAGGTCCGTGGGGGCGAGCTCCGGGTCGTGGCGGCGGGCGTAGCGCACCAGCGTCTCGGCCAGCTCGCCCACGGAGCAGCCCGGGGTCTCCGGATCGGGCCCGGGGTTGGGGATGTAGACCTTGGGGCAGGGGTTGGCCGCCACGGCGCGGCCCACGCCCCGGGGCAGCAGGTTGGCCGCCACCGAGGAGTAGAAGCTGCCGATGGGGTAGCAGATGAGGTCCGCCGAGGCGATGAGCCGCACGGTCTTGTCGCGGATGTCCACGTCCACCGGGGTCTCGGGCTCGTCCGGGGCGGAGAGCCAGACGTCCGCCACCTTGCTGGCGATGGGCCCGCACTCCTTGCCCGTGAGCTGGTGCTGCCGGGGCGTCAGGCTGCCGTCCGCGAGCCGGGCCGTGAGGTGCAGGTGCTTGTTCACCACCGGCCGCACCACGCCTCTGGCCTGGACCAGCTGGGAGAAGATGTAGAGCACCGGGTCCAGCTGGCGGCGGTTGGCCAGGTAGCCCGCGGTGAGCACCAGGTTGCCCAGGCTGGCCCCGCGCAGGTCGAAGTCCCCGGGCATGGCGCGCAGGAAGTCGTAGAGGTGGTTGCGGATGATCTTGCGCATGGGGTCCGGGATGCTGGCCACCAGCCGGTGGTCTCCGGCGGCCATGGCGTCCAGCTCGGCCAGCAGGGCGGGCCGGTCGGCGTCCTTGGGCAGCCGGTGGGCGAAGAGCGCCACCACCTCGGGGTTGCCGCGCAGGGTCTGGTCCGCCAGGGCCATGATGCGGTAGCGCATGTCGCCGATGGCCGGCATGTGGAAGGCCTGGCGCAGCTTGGCCGAGCTGCCCCCGGAGTCGAAGGGGGTGATGACGTGGATGGAGTTGGAGGTGTAGGCCGTGAGCCGGGCCGCGGTGTCGCGCAGGGCCGAGCCGCCGCTGAAGAACAGGATGCGCGGGCCCAGGTCCGGGGCCTGGGCGCTGCGGGCGGCCTTCACCGGGTCCGGCACCAGGATGCGGCGGGTGAGCTCGATGGCGGCGTTGCGCCGGGGCTCAGGCATGGGGCAGGGCTCCGGTCTTGAGCAGGTCCAGGCAGGCCCGGGCCGCAGCGTCGAAGTCCACCCCGCCGTCCACCTCGATGCAGGCGCACTCGGCCAGGGTCTCGGCGTAGCGCTCCACGGGCTGGTCCTGGGGCAGACCCGGGGCGGGCAGGTAGAAGCTGCCGGTGGCCTTCATGAAGGCGGCCAGCAGGTCGTGGCGCTTGCGCGGGTCAAAGGGCCGGATGCGCGCCGGGCCGCCGCCGTGGGTCCAGTGCAGGATCATGAGCCCGTTCATGGGCGCGGCCAGGCGGAAGCGGCCCGGGCCGAAGCACTCCTCCACGATGGCGTCGTACTTGTGCTCCAGGTTCCAGAGTTCCTTGGGGGGCAGGGCGGTGAACCGGGCGCGGTCCGCGTCGGAGAGCACCCCGGCCAGGTCCGGGTTGTTCAGCGCCGTGCCCGGGTTGATGCGCGGGTGCTTGGCCACGCCGAAGAAGCGCGGCGGCCGCCCGGGCCGCACCAGGACCCGGTCGTTGCTCACCAGGTCCGCCCCCAGGCTCATGGCGTGCAGGGCCAGCGTGCTCTTGCCCGCCCCGGCGAATCCGGCCAGGGCCAGGCCGTGGCCCGCCAGGGCGATGCCGCTGGCGTGGCCGAGCAGGCAGCCCTGGTTGAGCAGGTGCTCGATGAAGCGGTTGTTGACGAAGTTGACCACCTGGTTGGGGTTTTGGC
>JBFWIY010000411.1:0-3337 GCA_050255855.1 Desulfovibrionaceae bacterium | reverse complement strand
GGGTGCTGGCCTACGAGGACGACCTGGCGGAATTCGCCCGCGGGGTGCAGGCCGTGGGCCGGGGCGAGCTGTGGTATCCGCGCGGGCTGCTGGCCGGGGCGCGCGCCCTGAACACCGCCGGGGCCGAGCCCGCGGCCGACTCCGGCCCGGCGGACACGCCCCTGACCCGCAAGGAGCGCGAGGTCCTGGCCCTGGTGGCCGCGGGCCACACCAACCAGCAGATCGCCGACGCGACCTTCATCTCCCTGCACACGGTGAAGACGCATCTCTACAACATCTATCGAAAAATCGGCGTCGGCAACCGGCTCCAGGCCACCCTCTGGGCCGCCAGCCGCCTGGACGCCGGACAGCCGGCCTCCGCCCTCGGGGGCCTGGCCTGATATTCGCCTAGGGGAAATCCCCAAATTCGTTGCACTCGCCCCTGTTGTCGGCTATACGAAAGTGTGGACGTCGTGGAAGGCCTATAAGTGAACGCCCACTTTCAGCACGCCGCGAGGACCCCATGGGCATCCTGTTCCATCCCGACCCCGACCATCAGGTGGTGTACTGGTTTCTCCACGGCCGGGTCACGGCCGCCCAGGTCGCGGCCGCCCAGCAGCAGACCCTGGGCCTGGAGAGCTTCGCCGACTGGCCCGCGGAGCTCATCCACGTGGACCCCGACACGGAATTCGACCCGGACATCTTTTCGAAATACGACCGGATGCGCCCCCTGCTGCGCGAGACCCTGGCCCGCATGCCCGCGCGTTGCGCCATGGTCTGCTCCCCCATCCAGATGACCTCGGCCCCGGGGTTCTGGATCAGCATGGCCGAGCGCCCCGACCTGAACCGGCCGGCCTACACGCCCTTCAACGAACCGGCCGAGGCCGCGGCCTGGCTGGGCATCCCCGCCCCGGCCGTGGAGCAGGCCCTGGCCAGCCTCCGGGACCAGGCGCGCCGGGACGACGACCGCTAGCCCGTCCTGCCGGGTTGACGGCCCGGCCCGGCTCCGGCATGAAGGCGTATGGTGTCCGAACCGCTGCACATGGACTGAGGCCTCCCGTGGGCGTGCACTTCCTCCCCGGGGCCGACCATCGCCTCGTCTACTGGTACTTCCACGGCCTGGTCACGGCCGAACAGAGCCTGGCCGAGCAGGCCCGGGCCGCCCGGCTCGGGGACTTCTCCGACTGGCTGGGCGAATTCATCTTCCTGGAGCCCGACACCGAGTTCCACCGCGACATGTATTCCCGGTTCGACGAGATGCGGCCCCGGCTGCGCGAGCTGTTCCCGCGCCTGCCTCCGGTCTCCGCCGCGGTCTGCTCCCCGGTCCAGATGACCTCCCTGCCCGGATTCTGGCATCTGGTCACCGGGCGCTCCCGGGATATCTTCCGCCGCTACGAGATCTTTACGGAATTGGAACCGGCCGTGCTCTGGCTGAAGGGCTCGCCGGACGAGGTCCGGGCGGATCTGGAGCGCATGCGCGCGGCCGCCCTCCGGCCCCGCTCGGGGTGACGGCGGCTCAGCCCGCCGCTCCCTCCAGGGCCGCCAGGGCCGCGGCGGCCAGCTCGCCCACCCGCACGCGCCGCACCGCGGTCCCGTCGTAGAACTCCAGCTCCGCCCCGTCGTCCGCCAGGGCGGCCAGGGCCGGGGCCGCGCCGCGCACGTCCGCCGCGCCCTCGTCCGCGGACCCCGCCGGGGTGGTCCGGGCCAGGACGCCCAGGGTCCGGGCGCACAGGCCGCGGATGCCCGCGTCGGCGTCGGCCAGCCCGCGCACCAGGAAGCGCGCCCAGGGGCGCACCCGCTCCGGCCGGGCCTCGGCCAGCCGCCCCAGGCCCCAGCAGGCCCCGCGGCGCAGCTCGGCGTGGTCCAGGAAGTTGCCGTCCAGCCCGGGTTCGTCCGCGATGTAGGAGGCGAGGATGGAGCCGTATTCCGCGGCCAGCCGGGGGCTGCGGGCCGTGGCCTCGCCCATGGCGTCGGGAATGCCCCAGCCCAGGTTGCCGGACTCCTCGTTGAGATACCACATGAAGGTGCGCACCAGCACCCGGGCGCGCTCCGGGGTGGCGTCGGCCAGCCGCGCGGCCAGCCGTCCCAGGCCCTCCACGGCGCGCCAGCGCACCAGGGTCTCGCGGTCCAGGCGCAGGGCCAGCAGGGGGCCCACCAGGGGTTCCGCCCCGTCCGCCGCGGCCCGGGCGTCGAGCCGCGCGGCCCAGTCCGGGGCCGCGAGCTCCCCGCGCAGTTCGAGCTTGAGGCGGCGGAAACGGGCCATGTCCCCTCCCCTATTGCAGGTTGGCGTCGATCTCCTGCAGGAACTCCGCGGGCACCTCGTACCCGCTCTCCGCGGCCTTGGCCACGCAGGCCTTGGCCCGGGCCCAGTCGCCCTTGTCGGCGCAGACCAGGGCCAGGTTGTTCCAGGCCGGACCGAAGGTGTCCTGGAGCTTCACGGCCTTTTCCAGGGCCTTTTCGGCCTCCTCCAGGTCGCCCTGGCGGAAGTAGGCGCTGCCGATGGTGGCCAGGGCCTGGACGAAGTTGGGGTCGTACTTCAGGGCGCGCTTGAGCGAGCCGATGGCCTTGTCCAGCTCGCCCAGCTGGAGCTGGCAGAAGCCGATGTTGCCCCAGGGCACGGCGAAGAAGGGCCGCTGCTGGGAGGCCTGGATGTTGTAGTTCATGCAGCCCTGGAGGTCGCCGCGCTGCATGGCGATGCCGCCGAGCTGCACGTAGGCCTCGGCCAGCTTGGGGGAGAGCTCCACCGCGGCGCGGAAGCAGCGCTCGGCCTCCATGAAGTCGCGCTTGGAGAGGTAGGCCACGCCCAGGTTATAGTTGGTGGTGCCGCACTCCGGGGCCTTGCTCAGCTGCGCCTTGAGGTCGGCGATGTATTCGTTGGTGTCCTTGTACTGCTTTTCCATGGCTCGCATTCCCGGGTTAGACGGTTTTGCCGTGCCGGGCCAGACGCTCGGCGTACCAGGTGCAGAAGTCGTAGATGGGCCGCACCCGCTCGAAATTCATGACCAGCTCCACGGTGAACCGGGAGATGTTCTCCCGGTAGTCCGAGCCGATGCTCCCGGCCCGCTCCTGCAGGAAGAGTCCGGCCAGCTGCGTGGCCGTGAGCCCGGTGGTCTCCACACGGATGTCGATGGGGTCCATGGGCTTCTGAAAGGGGTCCCAGTTCTCGTAGCCCAGGCGGTCCACCCACTTGCGCTGGCGGGCCGAGAGCTTCTCGTACATCTCCCGCTTCCAGGTCTCCACCTGCTCGGGGCTCGGGTTGTGCTCGCTCATGCCTGGTCCTTTCCGTCCCCGCCGCCGATGACCACGGAATCCGGCGCGCCCGAGCAGGCCCCGGGGGTCTGGCCGCATTCGTCCACGT
>JBFWIY010000410.1:0-3340 GCA_050255855.1 Desulfovibrionaceae bacterium | reverse complement strand
TGGCGCAAAAAGCTGGTGGCCGCCGTGGCCCCGCCCCCGGACGGCCTGGTCATGGACCTGGCCGCCGGGACCCTGGACGTCACCGTGGCCCTGTGCCGCCGCCACCCGGCGCTCACCGTGGCCGCCCTGGACTTCGCCCGGCCCATGCTGGCCCGCGGCGTGGAGCGGAAGATCACCCCGGCCCTGGCCGCGCGGGTGCTGCCCGTGCAGGCCGACGGCCGCTGCCTGCCCCTGCCCGACGCCTGCCTGGACGGGGCCACCATCGCCTTCGGCATCCGCAACATCCGGCCGCGCGAGGCCTGCTACGCCGAGGTGCTGCGCTGCCTCAAGCCCGGGGCGCGCTTCTGCATCCTGGAGTTCGGCACCGGGCGCAAACGCATCTGGCGCGGGCTGTACAACCTCTACCTGAACCGGGTGCTGCCCGGCATCGGCAAGCTGGTGTCCCACGACCCCAAGGCCTACCAGTACCTGGCCGACACCATTCGGGAATTTCCGGCCGAAGACGAGCTGGCGGCCGAGCTTCTGGACGCCGGGTTCAAGGACGTGTACCACACCCCCATGACCTCGGGCATCGTGTTCCTGCACGTGGCCCGGAAGGCGGACGACGCCCGGTGAGCGGGGCTCCGGCCTCAGCCTCGGCGCGCCAGGAAGATGACCACCAGGCCCAGGACCACCGCCGCCAGCCCCATGAGCCGCAGGCTCCGGGGCGGCTGCGCGGCCATGAGGGCCAGCAGGCGCGGCATGCGCTCGGCGAACAGGAAATACGCCGCCCCCTCCAGCACAAAGGCCAGGCCCGCGGCCGTGAGGAAGAGCGCCCAATCGACGTTGAACATGACAACAGCCTAACCGGGCAACCCCGCGAAGTCCATCGCGGAAATCAGTGAATCCCATGCACACCACCCCCACCGTTCCCAGTTTCGAGGACCTCAAGGCGCGTCGGCATTCCCTGGCCGTGGTCGGCCTGGGCTATGTGGGCCTGCCCCTGGCCGTGGCCCTGTCCGAACATTTCGACGTCATCGGCTTCGACGTGAACCGCGGCCGCATCGACGAGCTCAAGGCCGGGCGCGACCGCACCCGCGAGGTGGACGCGGCCGGCCTGGCCAAGGCCGCCGTCACCTACACCGACGACCCATCGGCCCTGGGCGACGCCCGGGTCATCCTGGTGGCCGTGCCCACGCCCATCGACGCCCACCGCTCCCCGGACCTGCGGCCCATCGTGGGGGCCTCGCGCACCGTGGGCGAGCACATGGCCCCGGGCAGCGTGGTGGTCTACGAGTCCACGGTCTACCCCGGGCTCACCGAGGAGATCTGCGCCCCCATCCTGGAGGAGAAATCCGGGCTCAAGTGCGGGGAGGACTTCTGGCTGGGCTACAGCCCGGAGCGCATCAACCCCGGGGACAAGCAGCACACCCTGCGCACCATCCGCAAGGTGGTCTCCGGCCAGACCCCGGCCGTGGCCGCCCTGCTGGAGCAGGTCTACGGCGCGGTGGTCGGCGCGGGCGTGTACCGCGCCCCGAACATCAAGACCGCCGAGGCCGCCAAGGTCATCGAGAACACCCAGCGCGACCTGAACATCGCCCTCATGAACGAGCTGGCCACCATCTTCGACCGCATGGACATCGACACCCTGGAGGTGCTCCAGGCGGCCGGGACCAAGTGGAACTTCCTGCCCTTCCGGCCCGGGCTGGTGGGCGGCCACTGCATCGGCGTGGACCCCTACTACCTGACCTTCAAGGCCGAATCCCTGGGCCTGCATCCCCAGGTCATCCTGGCGGGCCGCAAGATCAACGACTCCATCAGCAAGTTCGTGGTGGAGAGCGCCATCAAGTGGCTCATCAAGGCCGACCTGCGCATCAAGAACGCCCGGGTGGGCATGCTCGGCCTGACCTTCAAGGAGAACGTGCCCGACCTGCGCAACACCCGCGTGGTGGACGTGGTGGCGGAGTTCGAGGACTACGGCCTCAAGGTCCTGGTCAACGACCCCATGGCCTACCCGGACGAGGCGCGGCGCGAGTACGGCATCGAGCTGGCCCCCCTGGAGGCCCTGCGCGACCTGGAGGTCCTGGTCCTCTGCGTGGCCCACGACGAGTACAAGGCCCTGCCCCTTTCCGAGATCAAGACCTGGTTCCGCGACCCCTCGCGGCCGCTCATCATCGACGTGAAGGGCTTTTTCGACCCGCGCGAACTGGAGGCCGAGGGCTTCCTGTACTGGCGGCTGTAGGGCCCCATGCTGCTGGTCCTCGCCGCCACCCGAATCGAGCTGCGCGCCGCCCTGGGCGGCCTGGGCGCGCCCGTTCCGGCCCAGGGCCGCACCGCGGACTGGGAGGTCGGCGGCCGCGCCCTGCGCCTGGGCGTGTGCGGGATGGGGGTGGTGAACGCCGCCCTGTTCCTGGGCGCGGCCCTGGGCGGCGGGGCGGACGCCGAGGGCGCGGGGGACTCCGGCATCTCCGGCGTGCTCGGTCTGGGGGTCTGCGGCAGCGGGTCCCTGGAGGCCCTGCCCCTGCGCACCCCCTGCCTGACGCGCTGGTCCGTGTGGCCGGAATACGGCCTGCGCGGGGACGGCGAGACCGGCGGATCGGGCGACGACCCCGAGGCCGAGCCCGACGCCCGCACCCTGGGCCTGCCCCTGGCGAGCCTGCCCGGCGGCCGGGTCTGGGACCGGGTGGACCATCCGCCCCTGGACGCCGCCCGGGCCATGGGCCTGACCCTGCCCGAGCGCTGGCCCTGGGTGACCAGCTGCACGGTGAGCGCCGTGGGCGGGCCGGAACGCGCCCGGCGCACGGCCCGGCGCTTCGAGGCCCAGACCGAAAACATGGAGGGCTTCGCCTGGGCCTATGGCTGCGCCCTGGCCGGGCTGCCCTTTCTGGAGCTGCGCACCGTCTCCAACCTGGCCGGGACCCGGCCCGGGGAGCGCATCAAGGGCCACGAGGTCTGGGACCTGCCCGGCGCCCTGGAGGCCCTGGGGGCGGCCGCGGCGCGACTGCTCGCCCCCACCCCACAAACCCCTTGCGAAGCGCGGGGAAATCCTGAACTATAGGCGGCGGTCAAGGCCCCCGGAAAGGACCCCGGACCGGAACGAGATCCGAATCGAACTATGGACGCACTGCGCACCTACTTCCAACGCGAGCTGCCCGGCATCAACGCCCTGCTCGACGCCGAGACCGCCAAACTGGGCGGCCTGGTCCGCGACGTGGCCCGCCACGCCATCCTGGGCGGCGGCAAACGCATCCGCCCGGTGCTGACCCTGCTCTGCGCCCGGGCGCTGGGGCGCGAGCCCGGGGGCGAACTCCCCCTGGCCTGCGCCCTGGAGATGCTCCACTCCGCCACCCTGCTCCACGAC
>JBFWIY010000409.1:0-3358 GCA_050255855.1 Desulfovibrionaceae bacterium | reverse complement strand
CGTTCTTCTCGGCCACGCAGGCCACGTGCGCGCCGTCGGCGCTGAACACGGCGGGCCAGAGCATGTCGTACTTGCCCTCCCAGACCTTGCCGTCCACCATCAGGCGGTAGGAGGTGCCCTCCTTGCAGATGACCGCCGCGCGGCGGCCGTCAGCGGAGAGCACGAGGTCGTGGACCACCGGGAAGGTGGCGGACCATGCGGCCTTGTTCACCGCCACGGTGAACTTGCCGAAGTCCGGGGCGCAGATGGCCCAGAGCTTCTCGCCGTCGGGGGAGAACTGCTCCTGCCAGAGCTGGGTCCACTTGGCATCCCAGATGAGCTCGCCGTCCTGGGCCATGCCCCACTTGCCCGCGATGCGCACAGGGGCCACCACCGCGCCCGTGGCGGGGTTGAAGGCCGGCTCCCAGACGCAGGGGAAGTTCTTGTCCCAGCCCTTGCCGTCCACGGCGATGGAGTAGTCGTACAGGGTGCGGCGCACCTGGCAGGCCACGCTCGTGCCGTCGGCGTTGAAGACCGGGGTGTAACAGTTCATGAACACCGAGTCCCACGCCTGGCCGTCAACGGCCACGGAGTAGACGCCCTGCTGGAAGGCGGCGATGTCCGCCGCGGCCATGGACTTGACCTGCACCGCCGCGCAGCCGTGCTGCCCGTCGGGCGAGAGCGCCCAGTTGTTCGCGTTCTCGTAGAACTGGGCCCAGGGCTCGCCGTCGAGGATCAGGCCGTAGCGCATGTCCTGCTGGGCGCAGACGCCGATGGCCCCGCCCGCGAAACGGGTGCCCCAGAGAAAGCCGTAGCCCTCCTCGCCCATCTCGCCGTCCACGTTGACGAACCACTCCATGTCCTGGGAGACGATGGTCACGAGCCTGCCGTCCGGCGAATAGTGCGGCAGGACCGCCTTCTCGAAGCGGTCCTCGCCCAGCTCGCCGTTCACGCAAATGGCGAACTCGGCCTCTCCGGTGCAAGCGACGCACGCGGCCTTCTCGCCGTCCGGGCTGACGTAAGGTTCCTCCAACCACTGGGCCTCTCCGGCCACGGTCGTGGTGTCCGCCACGGTCCGTTTGCCGGGATCCCAGTTCCAACCACTGGTGTCCTGCATTCTGTTCCTCCCAAAAATGGTGATATGCCATCCAAGGCCGACGTCATCGGCCCTCAGCCCTTGTTCGCCGTCCTTTGGCCGCCCGCGCTCTTGCGGGCGTTCTTCCGACGGTACGATTGCGACCCCCATACCACATATCATTGGAGAAGAGATGATTTATTTTTACTTTTTTTTCATTTGCATACCATGGCAGTATACAATCAACGCCCCTTTCGGCCCTCGCCCCCGGCCCCTGCAAGAAGCCGCCTCAAGCGGACGCATCCGCCCAGAATACCACAAAAAAAGGGGCACCCCGCACGGAGCGCCCCCGAAAGTGCCCTCGCCGGCGGCCTACAGGCCCGTTCGCCCGGCGAGCCGCTCGAAGTCCACGTGCTGGGCCACGAGCTGGGCCCCGTGGGTGACCTTCAGCGCGTCGCGCAGCTTGTGCCGGGAGAGGATGCCCTCCATCTTCTTGGCCACGGTGAAGGTGTCTTCCCGGACCATGATAATGGGCGTTTCCAACACTTCCGAGCGGGTCAGGATGATGTCGTTGGGGTAGAGGTTGCCGGTGAGGATCAGGCACGGACACGAGCCCTCCAGGGCCACGAGCTGCACGTCGCTGCGGTCGCCGCCCACGATGATGGCCGAGTTCTTGTGCCGTCGGAAGTGGGTCATGAAATTCTCCACCTGCATGGTTCCGATAAGGAAATTCTCCACCACGCGGTCGGCCTTGGCGTGGGCCGAGACGATCTTGCCCGAGAGCCGTTCCGCCAGGTCCTTGACCTTGATGGCCCCCATGATCGGGTCCGAGGGGATGGTGCCGAGGATGGGCACGCCGTTCTTTTCCAGGAACGGGCCGATGAGCTCGTTCAGCTCCGGGAGGTAGTGGTCGGGGACGTCGTTGAAGAGCACGCCCGCCATGTCCTCGCCGAGCAGGCGGCTGGTGCGCAGGATGTAGTCGTAGCGCAGCTCTCCGCCGGAGAAGCGGTCGATGAGCAGGGTCTTGAGGCCCAGCTCCTTGGCCACGCGCGTGCCCTCCGCGCCGCAGTAGACCCCCGAGGAGAGGAAGGTGCCCGACCCGGCCACGAGCATCACGTCCTTGTCCGCCGAGAGTTTGGCATAGGCCTCGCGCACGGGGGCCATGAGGTCGCCGTGGCCCTCGGTGAACGCCTTGACCGTGAAGTCGCGGGTGACGAGCACGGGCGTGACCAGGGCCGGGTCCTCGTCGAGCCCGAGCATGCGCTGCACGAAGAAGGCGTCCTCGTCGCCCACGCGCTCGCCCTCGCGGTGGGGCACCGCGCCAACGGGCTTCATGTACCCGACGCGCAACCCCTCCTTCTGGAACTTGAGCCCCAGGGCCAGGGCCACGAGGTTCTTGCCAGAATAGCCCGCGGTGGAGCCGATGTACACGCCAACCATATCGTCTTTCCTCCGTTGCTTCTCGTTCATGGCTCAATCGGCAGTGAAGCGCAAGGTCATTCGCACGTCCGCCACCAGGGCGCGCTCCGGCCCCACCAGCACGGGGTTGAACTCCGCCTCCACCACCTGCGGCAGGTCCATGGCCAGCTGCGACATGCTGAGCACGATGTCCTCCAGGGCCTCGAAGTTCACGGGCTGCTCCCCGCGCACGCCCTTGAGCAGCATGTACGACTTGATGTCGCGCACGATGGCGAAGGCGTCGCGCCGGTTCATGGGCGCCAGGCGGAAGGCGATGTCCTTCAGCACCTCCACATAGACCCCGCCCAGGCCGAACATGACCAGCGGGCCGAACTGCTCGTCCCGCTTGAAGCCGATGATGACCTCCTTGGCCCCCGGGGCGGCCATCTCCTGCACGAGGCAGCCCACCACGAAGGCCTCGGGCCGCATCTTGCCCGCACGGGAGGTGACATCCCAGAACGCCCGGGCCACGGCGTCGCCGTCGCGCAGGCCGACCTTGACCCCGCCCACGTCCGACTTGTGGGAAATGTCCGGCGAGGCGATCTTGAGCACCACGGGATAGCCGATGGACTCGGCGGCCAGCACGGCCTCGTCCGTGCTGCGCGCCAGCACCGTCTTCGGCGTGGGCAGGCCGTAGGCCGCGAGCACGCGCTGGGCCTCGAACTCCACCACCTCCACCCGGCCCCGGGCCTCGGCCGCGGCCAGCACCGCGCGCGCGGCGTCCAGGTCGCGCTCCATGAGCGGCGCGGGCTCGCGCGGGGCCTGGCGGCTCAGGAAGTGGTCGTACATGGCGGCGAGGCTCTGCACCGCCGGCTCGGGGAAGGCGTAGCAGGGGATGCCCGCCTC
>JBFWIY010000408.1:0-3362 GCA_050255855.1 Desulfovibrionaceae bacterium | reverse complement strand
ACGGACTCCCTGGCCAACTTCGACGAGGACAAGATCGAGGACCTGCTCGACGACACCAGCGACGCGCCGTTCATCAAGCTGGTGAACATGATCCTCACCCAGGCCGTGCGCGCCAATGCGAGCGACATCCACATCGAGCCCTACAAGGACATCCTGCGGGTGCGCTTCCGCCTGGACGGCGTGCTCTACGACAAGCTCTCCGTGGGCAAGCGGTTCCACGCCGCCCTGGTCTCGCGCATCAAGATCATGGCCAAGCTCAACATCGCGGAGAAGCGCCTGCCCCAGGACGGCCGCATCGCCCTGTCCCTGGGCGGCCGCCAGGTGGACCTGCGCGTCTCCTGCCTGCCCACGGCCCTGGGCGAGCGCATCGTCATGCGCCTGCTGGAGAAGAGCACCAAGATCCTGAGCATGCCCGAGCTCGGCCTCACGGACGAGAACCTCAAGCGCATGCTCCGGCTGGTGACCATCTCCCACGGCATCATCCTGGTGACCGGCCCCACGGGCAGCGGCAAGACCACCTCGCTCTACGCCGTGCTCAACCACATCAACTCCCCGGACAAGAACATCCTGACCATCGAGGACCCGGTGGAGTACCAGCTGGACGGCATCGGCCAGATCCAGGCCAACGCCAAGATCGGTCTGACCTTCGCCTCGGGCCTGCGCTCCATCGTGCGCCAGGACCCGGACGTGGTGCTCATCGGCGAGATCCGCGACGGCGAGACCGCGGAGATCGCCATCCAGGCCGCCCTCACCGGCCACCTGGTCTTCTCCACCCTGCACACCAACGACGCCCCCAGCGCCGTCACCCGGCTCATCGACATGGGCGTGGAGCCCTTCCTGCTCTCCTCGGTGCTGCGGGCCGTGGTGGCCCAGCGCCTGGTGCGCCGCCTGTGCCCGGAGTGCAAGCAGGCCTACGTGCCCAGCGAGGAGCAGCTCCAGATGGAGTTCGGCCTGTTCGCCGACGAACTGCGCGGCCACACCATCTACCGTCCGGTGGGCTGCGACGCCTGTCTGGGCACCGGGTACAAGGGCCGCATGGCCATCTACGAGATAATGGAGCTTTCCGAGACCACCAAGTCCATGATCCTCAAGTCGGCGGACTCCAACCAGATCCGCAAGCAGGCCGAGCTCGACGGCATGGAGAGCCTGATGCGCAACGGGGTCGCCAAGGCCAAGATGGGCCTGACCACCCTTTCCGAGGTCCTTCGGGTGACCAACCTCTAGCCATGATCCGACTGCACGACCTGCGCCGATACCTCTCCCCGGCCCCGCTCCTGGAGGCGGCGGCCGAGCTGCGTCCCTCCCGGGCCGGGCTGCTGCGCCTGGGGGGCTGGCTGGCCTACGGCGCGGTGGTCTTCGCCCTGGTCTTCGCCCTCAAGTTCTATCTGCCGCGCACGGACGCCCTGGTGCGCCAGGCCCTGGCCGGGCAGGAGGCCGTGGTGCTGGAGTTCCCGCACCTGGAGCCGACCCTGTTCCCCCTGGGGGCCGACCTGGACTACCTGCGCGTGTACGACGCCAAGACCCGCAAGCCCCTGTTGCTCATGAAGCAGACCTCCGTGCGCCTGTCGGCCCTGCCCCTGCTGCTGGGCAAGGTGCGCGTCACCCTGCGCGGCCACGCCTACGGCGGGACCCTGGAGGGCACGGTCTCCACCGGGGTGTTCCTCAGCACCAAGCGCCTGAGCGCGGACCTCGTGCTGGACACGGTGGACCTGGAGCAGATCCCGCAGGTGCGGGACCTGGACGCCGCGGCCACCGGGCTGCTCTCCGGGGAGGTCTCGTTCTCGGGCGACCCCGCCTCGCCCTGGACCGGGGACGGGGAGCTGAGCCTGCACGCGGCGCAGCTGGGGGTGAACAACCTGGTCCCCGTGGTGAAGGGACCGCGCCTGGAGGGCTTCCGGCTGGACGTGGACTGCCGGCTTCAGGACGGCGTGCTGACCATCGGCCGCATGGACGCCGAGGGCGACGACGTCTCGTTCAAGTCCTCCGGCGCGCTGACGGTGGACCCGGCCGACATCTACAACAGCACCCTGTCCATGAGCGCCGGTTTCCTGGCCCCGGTGGAGAAGTTGGCCACCAGCGTGCTCCAGCCGCAGGCCGTGGAGCTGCTGAAGAAAAAGCAGCCGGTGAAGATGAAGATCGACGGCACGCTGCGCAAGTTTGAGACCACGGTGCAGTGACCGGACCGGGCGCGCCATGCGCCGCGCCATGCGGCCCCGTGTCCGGGGCCTGCCCCGGCCCTGCCGGGAATCGATGCCTCCCGCCTCCTCCCGCCCCCGGGCGCGGAACATCCGCCCGGTCTATTCGGCCCACTGCCAGGTGGAGATGGTCTTCTGGATCTTGTACCTCTTGCCGTCCTTCATGGTGACGGTCCCGGTGAAGGTCTGGGGCAGGGTGGCGGCGTAGGTGGGGTCCGTGCCCAGATAGATGTTCGGGTTGGTGAACCACTCGTCGGCCCGGTAGAGTTCGTAGGTCATGGGGACCGTGCCTCCGGAGGGTTTGTCCACCGTGGCCGAGGCCACGAGCTCCGAGGGGTCGGTGATGTAGGATTCAAGATAGTACTCGTCCACGTCCTTGTTGAAGCGCACGATGAACATGTCGCCGTCTTCGAGGCCCAGGGCGTCGCAGCCGGAGCCCGTGCCCAGGTCGCAGGTCCCGGCGTATTCGTCCTCGTTGCTCAGCAGGAGCAGCTGGATGGCCGACTGGGCGTTGCCCGACCGATAGCGGCCGCTGTCGGCGCAGGCGGTCTGGCCCGGGTTCTGCAACCGCATGGGCCAGTCCGAATCTAGGGGCGCGGTGGCGTCGGTGAGGATCTTGTACAGGTAGGATTCGCCCCCGTCGGAATCGCTCACGTACAGGGCGCCGTTGGGGGCCATGACCACCGAGGTCAGGTCCGCCCCGTCGGAGTCGCCCACGTAGGTATACCACTGCAGACCCGTGGTGGTGTCGAAGCAGATGACCCGGTCTTCGCTCTCGCCCCCTTTGTTGGCGGCCCAGTAGACCCGGCCGTCGTCGCCCAGGGCGATGCCGCCCTTCTGATACCAGGTGGCCATGCTGTAGCTGTCGATGGTCGCGCCGGTGATGGCGTTGAGCAGGTAGCCCATCTGGGACTCGTTGATCATGTACAGCTTGTTGTCCGCGCCCAGGGAGGCGGCCTGCTGCATGTGGTCGTAGCCGGCCGGGCCGCGCCAGGCCACGGTGAAGCCGGGCGAAACCGCGCAGAGCTCGCTGGCGTAGTTGCCGAAGTAGACGTAGCCGGTGTCGGAGATGGCCAGGTCGGACACGTTGCGGTAGTTGCCGACGGTGGTGTCGGTGTCCACGGAGTCCTGGAACTGCCCGTCCTCGTCGAGCTTGAGGAGCACGCC
>JBFWIY010000407.1:0-3366 GCA_050255855.1 Desulfovibrionaceae bacterium | reverse complement strand
GGCTCGCAGCGCAGGGGCAGGCGCAGGCTCGGGGCCGCGGGCGCGGGGGTGTCCGCCAGGGCCGGGTGGGGCGTGGGCCCGTCCAGGGCCAGGTCGGGGACGGCCGGGACGACGGCAGGGGCCGGGGCCGGGGAGGCAACCGGAGGAGAAGCCGCGCCGGACTCGGCCGCCCGGGCCGGGGACAGGCCGGGCAGGCCCAGCAGGACCAACAGCAGGAGCAGCAGAAACGGCAGGAGCGGCGTCAGGACGCGGGCCGGGCTCCAGGCCTGGCGCAAGACGGGACGCGGGGCCGGACGCGGGGCCGAATGTGAGGCCGAATGCGGGGCCGAACCCGAAACCGCCCCCCGGCCCGGGCGCGGATCAGCGGATCGGGCCGCCAGGCCGCGGCCGTCCAGGGCCCCCGGACCCGCTCCGTCCCGTCCTTCGCCGTGCCGCCGTCCCATGCCCGCCTCCTGGGGCCCCGCCCCGCCGGACCACGAACGCCGGGCGGACAGGGCTCCCGTCTCCCTCCTATCCGGGCCCGCCCCGCTTGTCCAGGCGGGCGGGCCCGGGCGGGCGATTCTGGCCGCGGCCACGCCCGCCCGGGCCTACACCAGCGCCGAAGACCGAGGCGGAGCACACGCCCCCAAGCGGCGGGCGCGGGCGGGCGGAGAAAAATGAAAACGATGGGGACGACGGGCTCGGGGGGAACGACGGAAGCGGGGAGGAAACCGGGGAGACGGGCCGACCGGGGCTCAGGCCGAGCGCTCCAGCTCCACGGCCCAGGAGAACTGCCGCTCGCCCCGGCGCAGCAGCACGCCCCGGTTGACGTAGCGGTCGGCGTCGATGCGCTGGAGCCACTCGCTCACCACCCAGGTCCCGTCCTCGGACTGGCCGGTGGAGAGGATGGAGTCCTTGACCAGGAGCAGGATGCCGGACAGGCGACCCAGGATGGTCTCGGCCCGCCAGCAGGTCTCGGCCCCGTCCCCGGCCAGGGGGACGACGCGGCAGCAGTTGCCCCCCACCGACCCGGCCCGCTCGTCCAGGGGCAGGAACCCGGAGATGCGCCAGCCGTCGGCCTCGTGGCGCACGTCCGTGGCCCCGCTCAGGGGACGCGGCGTGCCCAGGGCGTCGATGTGCAGCCCGCTGGCGACCCACCGCCCCGGCTCCAGCAGAAAGGTATGCTGCGTGTCGGACATGGCTCCCTACCAACCCCTGACCCGGCATAGCGGAATCGGGGCCCGAAGGGAAGAGGGCCTAGACTTTTTCTAGAAAATGCCGCGCCGGGCCCGCGCCGGGGCGAGGAAGGGACGCGGAGGTGGGGCGAGGAGCGAGACGATGAAGGGACGACGGGAGGGCCGAGGACGCGGCCCTAATCCTGGGCCAGGGCCACCCGGTTGCGGCCGTGCTCCTTGGCGTCGTAGAGGGCCTCGTCCACCCGCGCGATGGTCTCCTCCAGGGTCTCGCCCGGGTGGTATTGCGCCACGCCGATGCTGACCGTACAGCGGCCCACGCACTCGAAGGGCTCGGTCTCGATGCGCTGGCGCAGCCGCTCGGCCACGGTGGCCGCCTGCTCCGCGGTGAGGGTGGGCAGCAGGACGAGGAATTCCTCGCCCCCCCAGCGGCCCGGCGTATCGGTCTGGCGGAAGAAGCCGCTCAGCAGCGCGCTCAACTGTTGGAGGACCTGGTCCCCCACCAGGTGGCCGAAGGTGTCGTTGATGCTCTTGAACTTGTCGATGTCCAGCAACAGGATCGAAAACCCGGAGCCGATCCTGCGGACCGTCTCCATCTCCGCCTGGAGGGCTTCGTCCAGCCTCAGGCGGTTGTTGAGCCCGGTCAGGGTGTCGGTCCGGTTGCCGATGTAGGACTTCTTGAGGGCCTCCAGCATGTGCCGGAACGAGTGGGCCAGGGACGCGATCTCGTTTTCCTTGGACTGCGTCTTGAACGAATCCGCAAGCAGGCCGTCCACGGCCAGGATCATCTGGTCCACGCGCTCGAACCCCTGGTGCTGGGGCTGCTCGCTGAAGGTCTGGCCTTCGATGTCCCGGACGATCTGCATGGTGTCCTTGAGCTGGTATACCGGCCGCCAGACGAACCGGGCCAGGAGCTGGTTCAGCAGCAGGAAGATCAGCAGGAACGGCAGCAGGATCAGCGAGGCGAAGATGAGGACCACCTCCACCGTCTGGCTGTTGAGCGTGGCCAGGGAATACCGGACGCGCCAAAAACCGACGATGTCGCCATAGGCGCGCAGCGGGCAGGTGAAGGTCAGCACGGCGTGCCCCTGCCACTCGCCCACCTCGGAGGAAAACCCGTCCAGCAGGGCCTGGTCCAGGGACAGGGCCCGCTCCGGGGCGTCGGCCACGTCGTCGCGATCCACGGAGATGATCCACGTCCCCTCGTCGTCGTAGGCCTCGATGTGGAGCAGCCCCTTGCGCTGGATGACCTCCGCCAGGCTGGCGCGGAGCGCCAGGGCGTGGGCCGCGAAGATCTCGTTGCCGATCTGGGTCTGGTGCTGCGTGGTCAGGTCCTGCAGGCCCAGCTCGATCTGTTGCAGGGCGTCGGCCCTGCGCTGGACCTCATGCACCGCCAGGGCGGAGCCGAACAACAGGATGGTGCCCGACATGATCGACACCAGGATGATGTTGATCCGGCTGCGCAGGCTTTTCTTGCTGAACATGGTCGTGCGCGGCGCGGGCTAGTTGCCCGGCGTCATGGTCATCAGCATCGTGGGGCGGCCGTTGGCGATCTTCATGATGATGACCGGCTTGTCCACCGGATCGCCGGTGGCGTCGAAGGTGATCCGCCCCGTGGCGCCCTCGAAATCCCTGGTCTCGGCCAGGGCGTCCCGGATGGCCTGGGGCGAGGTGTCCCTGGCCCGCCGGATGGCGTCGAAGAGCACCATGGCCGCGTCGTAGGAAATGGCCGCGAAGTCCGTGACGTCATACACCTTCTTGTACTTTGCGACGAATTCCTGGCTCTTCGGGGTGTCCACGGCCTTGTTCCAGTGGGCGGCGTAATAGCCCTCCCGGAGGTCCTGGCCCCCGTTGGCGTAGAACTCGCGATAGGGCCAGCCGTCCCCCCCGAGCAGCTTGGCGCGCAGCCCCAGGGTCTGGGCCTGCTTGACCACGAAGCCGCTCTCGGCGTGCCCCGGCACGAACAGGACGTCGGGATCCAGGCCCTTCACCTGGGACAGGGCCTCCTTGAAATCCTTGCAATCCGATTTGTAGTTCAGGGTGCCCAGGATCCTGCCGCCCATCGCGGTGAATTCGCGCTGAAAGGTCTGCGCCTGCCCCATGCTGTAGTCGCTGGTGATGTTCTGGAGCAGCACGGCGGTGCCCGCCTTGAAATAATTGCGGGCGAACAGGGCCAGGGCCTTGCCCTGGTAGT
>JBFWIY010000406.1:0-3369 GCA_050255855.1 Desulfovibrionaceae bacterium | reverse complement strand
ACCAGGTCTCCGTCCAGGCCCTCGGCGTTGAAGCCGAACAGGCGCTCGAAGGCCTGGTTGGCGTGGATGATGCGGTGGCCGCCGTGGATGACGATGGCCTCGAAGGCGGCGTCCGAGAGGCACCGGGCGCGCTCCTCGCTGGCCCGCAGGGCGCGGTCCTTGGCGGCCCCGCGGCGCAGGAAGAAGATGATCGTGGCCCCGCCCAGCAGACAGGCCAGCAGGAACATGCTCCGGCTCAGCAGGTCGTCCGGGGGCACGTTGCGCCACAGGGCGTCGGACAGGCTGAGGGGCTCCTGGAAGAGGCTCCGGCGCAGGCCGTCGGCGAAGTTCAGGTAGTCGTAGACCGCGTCCAGCACCCAGTACACCGCGCCGAAGAGCAGGGACAGGGACATGACGATGACGGGGCGGCGCATGCTTATTCCTCGTCGTCCGGGGCGATGGCGTCGTAGAAGGTCTCGGTGCACTGCTCCAGCCCCGGCGGCACCCGCCAGCCGATGCGCCGGGCGGTCTCCCGGTTGATGGCGATGCCGCGCGGGTCCTCGAAGACCATGGGCACCTCCGCCGGGACGGCCCCGTTGAGGATGGCGGCCACCACCCGGGCGTGGAACAGGCCGATCTGGGTGAAGGCGGCCTCGCCCAGGGTCATGCCCATGAGCACGCCGTGGCGCACCTCCAGGCTGCCCTGCTGGGAGAAGGTCGGGATGCGCGCTGCCAGGAGCGGGGCCAGGATGCGCGACATGGCCGAGGGCCGCACCCCGCGGTGCACCGGGATGACGACCGCGTCGGCCTCGCGGGCCAGGCGCTCCTGGCAGCGCACCACGCCGTCCACGGCCGCCTCGTCCGACACGCCGGAGAACTGGGCCTCGCAGAGCACCAGGGAGAAGCCCATGGCCTCGGCGGCGCGGGCCATGTCGTCCACGCCGGCGTGGGCGCGGCCTTCCGGGCTGTTCTCGTAGGTGACGCCCAGGCGCCGGAACCCGAACACGTTGTGGAAGAGCCGGGCCATGCGCAGGTAGCGCTCCGGGTCCATCTTGACGTGGACGTTGGGCAGGCCGCGCGTTCCCAGGGGCGGCACGATGCCGGAGAGCACCGGGTCGGACACGGCGAAGGCCACCACCGGGACGTGGTGGGCGGGCAGGGCCAGGTCCTGCCCGGCCCAGGTGCCCGCGGCCAGGACCAGGTCCAGGTCGCCGGACTGGAGGCGCTCCAGCAGGGCGCGGCGCACGTGGCCCCGGGCGGCCGGGGACCAGCCCGCGGAGTACCAGGCGTCGGGCACGAACTGGAGGTAGTCGCTGCGGGTCCGGGTGGCCAGGGCGCTCCAGATCTCGGCGGTGTCGCCGTCCGCGGGCAGGCCGGGCAGGTTCGGGGCCTCCATCCAGCCCAGGGCGGTCAGGCCGCGGGCCAGGGCTTCGAGGTTGCGGGCGTAGTTGAAGTAGGGCCCGCCCTCCAGGTAGCCGATGCGCCACTTGGCCCCGTGGTTGGTGCAGGGGGCGATGTCGAAGCCCTCCCAGGCGCGGGCCGGGGCGGCCAGGGTCAGGATCAGGCCCAGAGCCACGATCACGGCCGGGATCACGGTCAGGCTCAGGGCCGGGCCCAGGGCCGGGGCCAATGCCGGGAGAGCGCCGCGGGGACGCCGCGGGGCGGATGTTGGCCGCCCGTCGGGCCTCAGGAGATGTCGCAGTGGTGACACGGGACCATCATGGTAGTGGATATGTAATCGAAGTCAATGGGGTGGGCGGACGGGCCGGGGGCGGGGCGCGCCCGGAGTCGGGCCCGCCGCCTGGACATCGGGCACGGGGTATGCTTTGATACCCCGGCTCTGCGCTCCGGCGTCGCCCGCCGCGGTTTCGGGGGGCGGGCAGCGTCGTTCGCCGCCATACCGATCCCCTGGGAGTGAGCATGTCTACCGCACGTCCCTTTTTCCGACCGCTGCCCCCGCACGAGCTGGTGCTCCGGCGTCGCGCCCTCATTGAGGAGCTGGCGCAGGCCCCCGGGCTGCTGGAGAAACGCATCGCCATCCTCGGCGGCTCCACCACCGCGGAGCTGCGCTCTCTGCTGGAGCTCTTCCTCCTGGATTGCGGCATCCGACCGATGTTCTACGAGTCCGGGTACGATCGGTTTTACGAGGAGGCGGCGTTCTCCAATCCCGAGTTGGAGCGCTTCCGGCCCGACGTGGCCTACATCCATACCACGGTGCGCAACATCCCGGAGTTTCCCGCCCCGCGGGATACGCCCGAGGCCGTGGCGGCGCTAGCCGACGCGGTCTGCAGCCGGTTCGGCCGGGTCTGGTCCGGCTTGGTGGAGCGCTACGGCTGCGCCGTGGTCCAGAACAACTTCGACCCGCCCCCGCTGCGCCCCCTGGGCAACCTGGACGCCGCCGCCCCCTGCGGGGCCACCCGGCTGGTCCGGGCCCTCAACGAGCGCTTTGCCCAGGCCGCGGCCCGGACCCCGGGCCTGGTCATCCACGACATCGACCGCCTGGCCGCAGAGGCGGGGTTGGACGCCTGGCACGACTCCGCGTCCTGGTTCGCCTACAAGTGCGCCCCCGGGCTGGCCTCCCTGCCCGTCCTGGCCCGTAGTGTGGCGGGTCTACTGCGCGCCATGTTCGGCAAGGCCAGCAAGTGCCTGGCCCTGGACCTGGACAACACCCTGTGGGGCGGGGTCGTCGGCGACGACGGGCCCGAAGGCATCCGCCTGGGCCGGGAGTCGGCCGAGGGTGAGGCCTATGTGGCCTTCCAGCAGTACGTCAAGGCCCTCAAGGCGCGTGGGGTCATCCTGGCCGTGTGCTCCAAGAACGAGCAAGCCTCGGCCCTGGAGGGGCTGAACCACCCGGACTCCGTGCTGCGGCCCGACGACTTCGCCCTGATCCTGGCCAACTGGGAGCCCAAGTCCCGGAACCTGGCCGTCCTGGCCGAGGCCCTTAACATCGGCCTGGATTCCGTGGTCTTTTTCGACGACAACCCGGCCGAGCGCGAGCTGGTGCGCCGTGACCTGCCCGAGGTGGCGGTGCCGGAGCCCGGGCCGGACGTGGCCGGGTACGCCGCTGCCCTGGACCGCTCCCGGCTCTTTGAGGTGGTCGGCCTTTCGGCCGAGGACCTGGAGCGCAACGCCTACTACGCGGCCAACGCCCGCCGCCGGGCCCTGGCGGCCGAGGCCGGGGACTACGGGGACTACCTGCGCTCTCTGGAGATGGAGGCCGAGATCGGCCCGTTCACCCCCCAGTACCTGGAGCGTATCACCCAGCTGACCAATAAGACCAACCAGTTCAACCTGACCACGCGGCGCTACACCCGGCTTGAGATCGAGGCCGCCGCGGCCTCGGACCGGGCCATCACCGTCTGCGCCCGGCTGCGCGACCGCTTCGGCGAC
>JBFWIY010000405.1:0-3371 GCA_050255855.1 Desulfovibrionaceae bacterium | reverse complement strand
TCGGCAAGAACCACGTGCGCCTGGACCTGCACGACCCCACGGCCAGGGTGAGCCTGCCGGGCAAGGCCTGGCGCATGGCCGAGGACCTGGGCCCGGGCCTGGTGGGCCAGACCTGCCGGGTGGCCTTCACCCCGCGCATCGACGACTACGACGGCACGGCGCGCATGGAGCTCAACGTGCGCGACTGGCAGTGCGTGCGCGACGACCCCGAGCCCCCGCCCCCCGGGGCCGAGGACTAAGACGTGGCCTGAGGCCGGACGAAACTTTTTCCCCGCCCGGGGCATCCCTGAAGTGTCGGGGGCCGCGTTTCCCGATCCCGGAGACCGCCATGTTCCGTCTGCGCCTGCTCCACGGCCCGCACGCCGGGCCCTACCTGGACAAGACCTTCCCGGCCTATGCCGGGCGGCTGCTGCGCTGCGCCCCGGCCGGGCCGGTCTGGGCCCTGGGGGCGCGGGACGGGGCGGACCGGCCCTGCGGCCTGGCCCTGGCCGCGCGCACCGGCCCGGGCGAGGTGGAGCTGCTCTCCCTGCTGGTGGACGGGGCCATGCGCCGCCGCGGCCTGGGCCGGGCCCTGCTGCGGCGGCTGGAGGCGGCCTTGCAGGAGGGCGGCGCGGTCCGGGCGCACACCACCTGGAGCGAGGGCCTGGCCGGGGCCCCGGCCTTCGGCGGGCTGCTGGCGGCCGAGGGCTGGAGCCCGCCCGAGCGGCACCAGCTCCTGCTGCACCTGGACTGGCGCACGCCTCAGGCCCGGGGGCAGCTGGAGGGCCGCTACGCCAAGTACCGCGAGGCCCCCTGCCTGCCGCGCGGCTACGGCCACAAGCGCTGGGCGGCCATGACCCCGGCGGAGGAGGCCTTCATCCGCGAACGCAAGGGCCGCCCCGAGTGGTATATGGATTTGAACGATCCCTTCCGGGAGCGGGAGGCCATCGAGCCCGTCAACAGCCTGCTTTTGCTGCACCAGGGCGAGCCCGCGGGCTGGGTGGTGAACCACCGCACCGCCCCGGACACCATCCGCTACACCGACCTGTTCGTGCGCCGCGACCTGGAGAAGAACGGGGTGGGCATCGCCCTGGGCACGCACAGCTACTGGCTCCAGTTCGACTCCGGCATTCCCTTCATGACCATGGCCCTGCGCCACGGCGACGCGCGCCACGTGCGACTCATGGAACGGCGCATGGGCCCGGCCGGGGCGCGCCTGCGCTGGAGCCTGGCCAGCGCCAAGATCCTGTAGGGTCCTGGGATAGGCCGGGGGTCAGACCCCATTCAGACCCCATTCAGGCCCCGTTCAGGGGGCGGCGCAGCAGGGCCCAGCCGCGGGCCAGCCCGGCGAAGACGATGAAGAACTCCAGGCGGCCCATGAACATGCCCAGGGCCTCGGCCCAGAGCACCCCGTCCGGGGCCGCGGCCGAGGTGATGCCCAGGGACAGCCCCACCGTGCCCTGGGCCGAGGCGAACTCGAACAGGCTCTGGTCCAGCGGGTAGCCGTGGGCCGCGAGGATGCCCGCGCCCACGGCCAGCACCCCCAGGTACAGGGACAGGAAGGCCCCGGCCCGGCGCAGGTCCGCGTCGGTGACGAAGCGCCGCTCGCGCCCCATGTAGATGGCGGGCTGGTGCACGGTGCGCCGGGGCATGACCATGCGGCGCAGCTCCCACCAGATCGAGCGGGCCAGGAGCACGAAGCGGTACTGCTTGAGCCCGCCCGCGGTGGAGCCCGTGCCCCCGCCCACCAGCATGCCCAGCAGCAGGACGTGGACCCCCAGGGCGCTCCAGCGCGGGGTGTCCACGGAGCTGAAGCCCGTGGTGGTCAGGGCGCTCATGGCCTCGAACAGGGCGGTGCGCAGCCCGTGGCCGTCCGCCCCGGCCGTGGGCGCGCCCCCGGCCAGGGCCAGCAGGGCCGTCCCCAGCCCGAGCAGGAGCAGGAAGCAGCGCAGCTCGCTGTTGCGGGCCACGTCGCGCAGCCGTCCCGCGGCCAGGAGCCGGGCGGTGACGAAGTTCAGCCCCCCCAGGAACATGAGCGGCAGGCTGACCCAGGCCACGGCCGGGGCGTCGAAGGCCCCGATGGACCCGGCCCGGGTGGAGAACCCGCCCGTGGAGACCGCGGCGAAGGCGTGGTTCACCGCGTCGAACCAGTCCATGCCCGCCCAGCGGTAGGCCAGGGTCCCCAGGGCCGCGTACCCGCCGCAGAAGGCCAGCACCAGCCGGGCCGAGGTGCGCACGTGGGGGGCGAGCTGGTCGGCCCGGCCCTCGGCCCCGGAGAGCCCGGCCCTGGGCGGTCCGGCCAGAGCGGCCAGCATGATGATGGCCAGCCCGGCCCCCCCGGCCAGCTGCATGCCGCTGCGCCAGAGCAGGATGGCCCGCGGGGCGCGCTCCACGTCCAGCACCGAGAGCCCGGTGGTGGTGAAGCCGCTCACGGCCTCGAACACGCTGCGGGTGAAGTCCAGGCCCAGGGCCAGGTGAAAGGGCCAGGCCCCGGCCAGGCAGCAGCCCGCCCACCCGGCCAGCACGATGACCCCGCCGTCCAGCAGGCTCAGGGGCGGCGGGGAGGGGCGGCGGCAGGCCAGCCACAGCCCGCCCCCCGGGCCCAGCAGGGCCGCGGCCGGGAGCAGGAAGGCCGCCGCGCCCGGGGAGTCCGGCCACAGGGGCAGGCAGGCGGCGCAGGCCAGGAGCATGGCCCCGGCCAGGGACCAGATGAGCCCGGTGCAGGCGGCCATGGCGCGCAGGGCGTCCCGCCGCCGCAGCCGGGTGATGTCGTTGGCCACGGGTCAGGCCCCGGCGAGGCGGCGCAGCACCGCGGCGTGGTTGCCGGGCATGGCCAGGACCACCAGCCGGTCCCCGGCGCGCAGCTCGGTGTCGCCGCGCGGGATGAGCACCGTGGCGTCCCGGAACACGCAGGCCACCAGGCTGTCGGCGGGCAGGGCCAGCTGGGCCAGGGTGCGGCCCGCGGCCGGGGCCTTCGGGCCCAGCTCGATCTCGGTGAGGCTGGCCTGGCCCTCGCCCAGGGGGATGAGGTCGCGCACGTTGCGGTCCACCACCCGGCGCTCCAGCAGCTCGGTGAGCACGCGGTTCAGGGAGAAGGCCGCCTCCACGCCCAGGGCGCGGAACACGGGCTCCATCTCCGGGTCGCGGACCAGGGCCAGGACCCGCCGCACCCCGAAGAGCACCGAGGCCGCCTGGCAGATGACCAGGTTGTCTTCGTCGCGGCGGGAGGCGGCCAGGAGCACGTCCGCCTCGGTCGCCCCGGCCTCGCCCAGCTCGGCGGGCACGCTGCCGTCGGCGTGGACCACGGTGGCCTGGATGTGCCGGGCCAGCCAGGCGCTCTCCGCGGCGTCGGCGTTGACCAGGGTGACGTGGTGGCCCAGGGCCAGGAGGGA
>JBFWIY010000404.1:0-3376 GCA_050255855.1 Desulfovibrionaceae bacterium | reverse complement strand
CAAGTACGCCCGCACCGGCGACACCCTGTGCCGCAAGGACAATCCCCTGGTCCTGGAGCGCATCGACGCCTACAAGCCGGTGATCTCCCTGGCCATCGAGCCGCGCAACGCCGAGGAGTCCGACAAACTCGACGAGGTGCTGGAGAAGTTCCTCATGGAGGACCCGACCTTGGCCGTGGCGCGCGACGAGGGCACCGGCCAGGTGATCCTCTCGGGCATGGGCGAGCTGCATTTGGAAGTGGTGCTGGAGCGGCTGCGGCGCGAGTACAACCTCGCCCCGCGCACCGGCCGGCCCCAGGTGGTCTACGCCGAGACCGTCAGCGGCGCGGGCGAGGCCGAGGGCGAGTTCCACCGCGAGCTGGGCGAGGTCATGCACTACGGCTTCGTGCGCCTGAGCGTGGAGCCGCGGCCGCGCGAGGCGGGCAACGACGTGAGCATGGGCATGGACGTGGCCGCCTGGCCCGAGGCCTGGCTCACCGCCGTGAGCGAGGGGATCACCGACGGCCTGCAGAGCGGGGTGCTCAAGGGCTACCCGGTGCAGGACGTGCGCGTGCGCGTGCTGGAGCTGCGCCGCATCGACGGCGAGTCCACCCAGGCGGGCTACCGCATGGCCGCGGCCATGGCCCTGAAGCGGGCCATGGAGGCGGCCGGGCCGCTGCTGCTGGAGCCCATCATGGCCCTGGAGCTCACGGTCCCGGGCGACTTCGTGGGCGAGGTCATCGGGCTTTTGGGCAGCAAGGGGGCCAAGGTGGAGAACATGTTCGACCGGGGCGGCGGCAAGGTGGTGCAGGCCCTGGCCCCCCTGGGGCGGCTGTTCGGCTTCTCCACGGAGCTGCGGAGCGCCACCCAGGGCCGGGCCGGGTTCATGATGCGCTTCGCCCGGTTCGACGTACTGGGCTAGGGAGGCGAAGCGGTGCGGCCCAAGCCCAAGTATTCCTGGTGGCGACGCCAGGCGCGCTGCTCGCGCTACTGGTACCTGCGCGTGGTGCGCCAGCACGCCTCGGCCCACAACATCGCCCGGGGCCTGGCCCTGGGGGTGTTCATCGGGGCCCTGCCCATCATCCCTTTCCAGAGCGTGGTGGTCATCGCCCTGGCCTTCCTGCTGCGCACCAACAAGTTCGCGGCCTGGCTGGCCACCTGCTACTCCAACGTCTTCACCCTGGTGCCGTTCTACTACTTCCTGTACCGCGTGGGCGAGCTGGTGGTGCCGGTGCAGGGCCTGGTCTTCGACCCGCAGCACCTGACCATGCGCGACCTCATCACCGCGGGCTGGGACCTGTTCGGGGTGATGATGCTGGGCGGGGTGGTGTTCGGCGTTCCCGCCACCGTGCTCACCTATTTCGTGTCCCTCAAGGCCGTGCAGCGCTACCGGCAGATGAAGAGCGAACGCCGGGCCCGGCGGCGGGCCGCTTTTGGGAAATAGTTGCACTCCCTTGCAAATAGGACTAGCCATTTCTCTATGGTCCGATCCATCGACCGGGCCGGGCCGGGCCGTCGCCTTGGCCCCGGCCTTCTGTGACCCTGAACCACGGCGGGATGATCTATGGGCTTGGCGCAAAAAATGTTTTTCTCGGGATTGGCGGCCTGCGCGCTGTTCGTGGCCGCCCAGTTGTCCATCCTGTACCTGGGGGTGGACTGGGCCCTGGCCGACGGCCTGGCCGTGATCCTCACCCTGGGGGTCTCCGGGCTCCTGGCCGGGGGGGTGGCCGCGCCCCTGCACGCCCTGGCCGGACTGGCCCTGGACTTCGCCCGCAAGCCCGATCCCGCGACCCTGCGCGCCGCTCCGGCCCCGGGCGAGCTGGGCCCGCTCATGGGCGCCCTGGCCACCGCCCTGGAGCAGACCTCGGCCAAGGGCGAGCTGCTCACCCGGGTGGTGCAGTCCCTGCGCAACCCGGTGCTGGTCACCGACGCCGAGGGCCGTCTCATCATGGTCTCCCAGGCCGTGCCGGACCTCCTGAAGAAGCCCATGACCCAGATCCTGGGCTTCCCGGTCTCCCAGGCCTTCTACAACGGGGCCCGCAAGGCCATCTCCGACGAGACCCTGGCCACCCGCGCCCCCAAGGACGCCCATACCGACATCACCCTGTGGGACGGCCGGGTCATCACCGTGCGCGTCTACTCCAGCCCCGTGGTGAGCGGGGACGGGACCCTGCTGGGCTCCGTCACCTCCTTCATCGACCTGCACTTCATGGTGGAGAAGGAGCAGCAGATCCAGGCCCAGTCCGAGCGCATGATCCAGATCGGCCACGAGGTGAACGAGCTGGCCCAGCGCGTGGCCTCGGCCTCGGAGGAGCTCTCCGCCTCGGCCGACGAGCAGGCGCGCGGCGCGCAGAAACAGAAGGGCCAGACCGACTCCGTGGCCACGGCCATGGAGGAGATGACCTCCACGGTCATCGAGGTGGCCCAGAACGCCACGGCCACCTCCGCCGCCGCCGGGGACGCCCGCAACTCCGCCCAGCAGGGCGTGGAGCTGGTGGAGCAGGCCGTCACCGCCATCCACAGCGTATCCGATTCGGCCCGCAAGCTCTCGGACGAGGTGGCCCAGCTCGACTCCCATGCCGAGGAGATCGGCCGCATCATCGGCGTCATCAACGACATCGCGGACCAGACCAACCTGCTGGCCCTGAACGCCGCCATCGAGGCCGCCCGCGCCGGAGAGGCGGGCCGCGGCTTCGCCGTGGTGGCGGACGAGGTGCGCAAACTGGCCGAAAAGACCATGACCGCCACCAAGGAGGTGGAGCAGGCCATCCGCACCATCCAGGACCGCTCCCGCACGGCGGTGGAGTCCATGGAGCGCACGGGCAGGCAGGTGGACCAGTCCACCGAACTCTCCAACAAGGCGGGCGAGGCCCTGCGCACCATCATGACCTCCATCGAGGACATGACCGCCCGCGTGAGCCAGATCGCCACCGCGGCCGAGGAGCAGTCCGCCTCCACCGAGCAGATCAACCGCAGCATCGAGGAGATCGCCCAGGTGGCCTCGGAGGCCGACGAGGGCGCGGGCCAGACCGCCGCCGCCACCCGCGACCTGGCCGAGCTGGCCCAGGAGCTGCTGGGCGTGGCCCAGGGCTTCCTGGGCGAGGAGCAGAGCACCAGCCGGCTGCGCGCCTCGTCGGGCAGCATGCGCGGCGTGCTCCCGGCCATCGCCCAGACCTACATCAAGGACAAGTGGGGCCGGGGGGTCTACGATTCCGTGATGCAGGAGCTGGGCCAGCCCACCTTCCTGCCCACCCAGAGCTACCCGGACCAGGTGCTCACGCAGATGGCCGAGCTGGCCGGGAGCAGAACCGGGGTCAGCGTGCGCGACTTCTTCCTGGGCTTCGGCCGGGCCACGGTGAAGGCCTTCCACAAGAACTACCGGACCTACTTCAAGGAC
>JBFWIY010000403.1:0-3384 GCA_050255855.1 Desulfovibrionaceae bacterium | reverse complement strand
CTCCGCCCCCCGGACCCCCTGATTTGCGGGGCGAAAGGAAGATGGCGCTGCGGGGCCGTGCTGCGCAGTACACGCCTGCCGCGCCATCTCCCTTTCGCCCCGCGACGGGTGTTCAGGGCAAAAAGGGGAACGGAGGAAGCAGCGGCCGATCCATCGGGATTCAGGAGGAGCTTTGGGGAAGGACGGGCGGCGGCGACCTTCCCCGTGAAATTCGTCCCCATAAACCCCACGTGGGTGGGCCCCCTTTCCTGAAAAGGGGGTTCGCCCTTCCCCCGGTTCGCCTTTCCCTCGGCTCTTGACGAACCGGGTAGGTCCGGTGTACATGCTTCTGCTCGGGCTGACATGGGCCAGTAGCTCAGTTGGCAGAGCCGCCGGCTCATAACCGGCTGGTCCCAGGTTCGAATCCTGGTTGGCCCACCACGCCCATCTTTGGTAATGATTTCCGGCGTGGCGGGCGCGGGTTCGGCCGGGCTGCCGGATGTCGCCGCCGCGAGGCGGGAAGAGGATGCTGGGTTTGAAGGATCGCAAAGGCGTCGCTTACGATTCCGCCGCCCGGTCGGCAGGAATTTCAGGATGCTCCCTCGGGGTTTACCCAAGGGAGCATCCTTGTTTTCCGGGGGTGCGGCATGCGTATTGACGCGGTGTTGGCGGTGATCCGGGGCATGGCGCCGGAGCGGTATCAGAGCGAGTGGGACCACAGCGGGGTGCAGGTTTCCGCCGAGTGCGGGGAGATCGGGAAGTTGGCGGTGACGCTGGACCCGACGCCCGAGGCGGTGGGCCGGTGTCTGGAGTGGGGGGCCCGGTTCGTGTTGACGCATCATCCCCTGGCGCTTTCGCCGCGGCATCCGGACCGGGAGGGGCCGTATCTTTCGGTGGTCCGGGCGTTGATGCGCGCGGACTGCTGGCTGTATGCGGCGCACACCTCGTTGGACAGCGCGCCCAACGGCCCGGCCCAGTGGCTCGGGCGCGAGCTCGGGCTCGCGGACTGCCGGGTCTTGGAGCCGGAGCATCGGTTCGGGGTGTTGGAGGTGGGGTTCTTCACGCCGGAGCCGGTGGACGAGGACCTGGTGAACGACTGGGCCGAGCGGGACGGGGTCTGGTCCGTGGGGCTCATGGAGACCGGGGAGTTGCGGCTGGTCTGTGACGAGGAGGCCTGGGCCGGGCTTTCCGGGGACATTTCCGCGGCGGTGGGCCGGCGCAGCGACTGGTTCGTGCGGCGGCTGGAGGCGCCGGTGCGGGAGGTGGGGTGCGGCGAGGTGGGCCGGTTGCCCAAGGCCGTGAGTTTCGCCGCCTTTGAGAAGCGGCTGGCCGAGGTGTTGCCGGGCCGCTGGTGGACGCTGTGCGGTCCGCGGCCCAAGCGGGTGCGCACGGTGGCGTATTGTCCCGGGTCCGGGGGCTCGCTTGTGGAGCGGGCGTTCACGGCCGGGGCGGACGTGTTCATCACCGGGGACGTGAAGTATCACCAGGCGGTGGAGGCCCCGGGCGCGGTGTTGGACGTGGGGCACTTCATTCTGGAGGAGGAGATGGTCCGGCGGCTGGCCGCCGGGTTGGCCGAGGACTTGGGCGGCCATGGGGTGGATGTCCGGTTTGTTCCGGGCCGCGACCCCTTTGCCGTGCGAGGCGCATAGCAAGGGAGCGGCCGGCGGCGCGCCGTCGGTCAGATCAACTTACGAGGTGTAGCCTATGTACCAGAAGCAGATTGAACAGCTCGTCGTGTTGCAGGCTGTGGACGACGAGATCATCGGGCTGAAGCAGGAGCTGACCAGCGCGCCCCGGGAGCTGGACGAGCTGATTTCGCGGCTGGGCGGTTTCAACGACCGCAAGGACCAGATCCGGGAGCGGACCGAGGCCCTGCAGCAGCAGCGCAAGAAGTTGGACGGCGAGATCGAGGAGGACGGCAACCGCATCAAGAAGAGCAAGAACAAGCTCATGATGGTGGCGAACACCAAGGAATACCACGCCATGATGCGGGAGATGGACAGCCTGGAGAAGCTCAACCGCATGCGCGAGGAAGAGCGTGTGGCCGTGGCCGAGGAGCTGGAGCGCCAGGCCGAGGAGCTCAAGGGCGTGGACGAGGAGATGGCCGGGGTGCAGGTGGAGCACGACGCCAAGCGCGCCACCCTGGAAGAGCGCGTGGCCAAGGCGGAGAAGCGCCTGGAGACCCTGGACAAGAAGCGCAAGAAAGCGGGCAAGGTGTTGCCCCCGCCCATTTTGGGCCGGTACGAGTTCATCCGGTCGCGCATCGAGAATCCGGTCATCGTGCCGGTGACCGAGGGGATCTGCGGCGGCTGCCACATCATGATCCCGCCCCAGAGCTACAACGAGCTCCAGAAGGGCAGCCAGATCCTGAGCTGTCCCAACTGCCAGCGGCTCATCTACTGGGTGGAGCACACCCCGCACCCGGACGAGAACGAGGGCGCGGAGGACGCGGAATAGGGCTCCGGCGGACCCCGGCGGGGCCTTGCGGGGCCCTTGCCAGGGGCCGGGGCTGTGTTACCTGATGGAATCGAAGGCAGGGAGCCGGACAGGCCATCGCCGCGGCCGCGAGGCCGGGGAGGAAAGTCCGGGCTCCGCAGGGCAGGGCGCTGGGTAACGCCCAGGGGGAGCGATCCCCGGAAAGTGCCACAGAAAGCAGACCGCCGGGCCGCGAGGTCCGGTAAGGGTGAAACGGTGGGGTAAGAGCCCACCAGCGGCCGCGGCGACGCGGTCGGCTCGGCAAACCCCGTCCGGAGCAAGACCGAATAGGGGGGCGGGCCTGCCCGGCCACACCGCCCCCGGGTTGGTTGCTGGAGGCGCTCGGCAACGGGCGTCCTAGAGGAATGATGGCCGCCCCGCAAGGGGAACAGAACCCGGCTTATCGTCCGGCTCCCCGCCGCCGGGGGGAGCGTCCGCGCTCCCCCCGGCCGTATTTCCGGCCCGGCCCCGCCGGGCCCGCATCGCCTGAAGGAGGCCGCGTGCCCATCCGTCCCCACAGGCCCGACATGTCCGACGCGCCCGAGCGGCCCGGCGGCCCGTCCGTTTCGGATCCGGGCCCGAACCCGGGTCAGAATCCGGGTCCGGACCCCGTGTCCGCCGCCCCCGGCCTTCGGGACGTGGCGGAGCGGCCGGTCTTCGCGCCCGGGCCCCATGCCCGGGAGTGCTGGGCCGTGCTGCTGGCGGCCGGGTCGGGCTCGCGCCTGGCCGGGGCCCTGGGCGGGGCGCGCAAGCAGTATGTGACCTGGCGCGGCGCGCCGCTCTATTGGAGTTCGGCGCGGACCTTTGCGCGCTGCGCCGGGGTGGACGGCCTGGTGTTCGTGTTTCCGCCCGAGGACGCGGCGGCGCAGGCCGAGGCCGTGGCCCGGCTGGACCGCGCCCGGTCCCTGGGCCTGCCCTGGCGGACCTGCG
>JBFWIY010000402.1:1765-3391 GCA_050255855.1 Desulfovibrionaceae bacterium | reverse complement strand
CGTGCGGCGCAGCCGGGCCGAGGTCCGGCTGCGGGAGGAGCAGGCCCTGCTCCAGGCCGTGGTGGGCGCTTCCCGGGACGCCGTGGTGCTGGCGGACGACCGGGGCCGGGTGCGGCTCTGGAACCCGGCGGCCGAGGCCATGTTCGGCTACGCCGAGGCGGAGATGCTCGGCCAGCCGGTGCACGAGCGGCTGGCCCCGTCCGAGGAGCGGGAGGCGGCCCGCGCCGGGCTGGCGGGCTTCGCCCTGAACGGCCGCGGCGCGTTGGTGGGCCCGGCCACCCTGGAGCTGGAGGCTGTGCGGCGCGACGGCTCCCGTCTGCCCGTGGAGCTGGCCCTGGCCCCGGTGCGCCTGGACGGGCGCTGGCACGCCGTGGGCTCCATGCGCGACATCGCCGATCGCAAGCGGACCGAGGCCCTGGTCTCGGCCAGCGAGCAGCGCTTCCGCGACGTGAGCGAGGCGGTGAGCGAGTTCATCTGGGAGGTGGACGCCCAGGGGCGCTACACCTTCCTCACCGAGGACGTGGCCGCGGTCCTGGGCTACACGGCCGGGGAGCTGCTGGGACGGCGCATGTTCGAGCTCATGCCCGAGGACGAGGCGACCATGCTCTCCAGCTGGTTCGCCGGGCTGGTCCGCGACGGGCAGCGCTTTTCCAAGCTGGAGCACCCCTGCCGGAGCAAGGGCGGCGAGATCGTCTGGCTGAACGTGAGCGGCGTGCCGCTGCGCGGCCCGGACGGGGCGGTCCTGGGCTACCGGGGCGCGGCCATGGACGTCACCGACCGCAGGCGCTCGGAGCAGGCCCTCATGGAGCGGGAGGAGACCATCCGGGCCATGAGCGAGGCCAGCCACGACGCCATCGTCATGGTGGACGGGGAAGGGCGGGTCTCCTTCTGGAACCGGGCGGCGGAGCGCATCTTCGGGTATTCGGCCCAGGAGGCCACGGGCCGGGAGGTCCACGAGCTGGTGGCCCCGGAGCCGGAGCAGGCCCGGGCCCGGACCGGGCTGTCCCGGTTCGCGCGCACGGGCGCGGGGGCGCTGGTGGGCAAGATGGTGGAGATGACCGCCCGGCGCAAGGACGGCGGAACCTTCCCCCTGGAGCTCTCGGTGGCGGCCTTTCGGGTGGGCGGGCAGTGGCGCGCCGTGGCCACCCTGCGCGACATCACCCGGCGCAAGCAGTGGCAGCAGCGCCTGGAGGAGCTGGCCACCACGGACGAGCTCACCGGGGTGCACAACCGGCGCAACTTTTTGGAGCTGGCCCGGCGGGAGCTGGAGCGCAGCCGCCGCTACGGCCGCCCGCTCTCCCTGCTCATGCTCGACGTGGACCACTTCAAGAAGGTCAACGACACCTGGGGCCACGACGCGGGGGACGAGGTGCTGCGCCACCTGGCCCGGACCTGCCAGGCCGAGCTGCGCGAGGTGGACGTGTTCGGCCGCATCGGCGGGGAGGAGTTCGCCGCGCTGCTCTCCGAGACCGGGTGCGAGGCGGCCTGGGCCACGGCGGAGCGGCTGCGCCGGGCGGTGGAGGCGGGACGGGCGCCCGTGGCGGCCGCGCCGGGCGGGGGCCTGGCCGTGACCATCAGCCTGGGCGTGACCTGCCGGGCCCGGGCCGACGGCCTCAGCGTGGAGGG
>JBFWIY010000402.1:0-1665 GCA_050255855.1 Desulfovibrionaceae bacterium | reverse complement strand
TCGAAGGCCGAACCGTCGTGGCTGCGGATGCGCCGGGTGGCCTCCAGGCCGTCCATCTCCGGCATCTGCACGTCCATGAGCACCAGGTCGAAGGGCTCCTGGGCCAGGGCCTGGAGGGCCTCGATGCCGCTGCCCACCACCCGGGGCCGGTGCCCGGCCTCCTTGAGGAAGTGGGTCAGGAACTCCTGGTTGAGCAGGTTGTCCTCGGCCAGCAGGATGCGCCGCGGCTCCCCGCGCTCCGCGGCCGGGCCGGGCCGGACCTCGGGCTCGGCCGGGGGCGGCGGCGCGGTGCGTTCGGTCGCGGCGGCATACGCGCAGCTGGCCGCCTCCTCCGCCGGGGCCTCGACCTCGGCCGGGGGCTCCGCGGCGTCCGCCGGGGCGAAGCGCAGCGTGAACCGGAAGGCGCTGCCCACCTTGGGCTCGCTCTCCACCCGGATGGTCCCGCCCATGAGCTCCACCAGCCGCTTGCTGATGACCAGGCCCAGGCCCGTGCCGCCCCAGCGGCGCGAGAGCCCGGGTTCAAGCTGGGTGAAGGTCTGGAAGAGCAGGCCCATCTTGGAGGCCGGAATGCCGATGCCCGTGTCGCGCACGGTGAACTCCACCGTGGTCTCGTCGTGGTCCGGGCGGCGCACCTCCAGGCTCACGGAGCCGTGGGCCGTGAACTTGATGGCGTTGGAGAGCAGGTTGGAGAGGACCTGGGCCAGGCGGCCCGGGTCGCCGCGCAGCCGCCAGGGCCGTCCGGCCTCGGGGAAGCGCAGGGCCAGGCCCTTGTCGCGGGCCGCGGGCAGGAACTCCTCGCGCAGCCGCTTCAGCCGCTCCCAGAGGTCGAAGTCCATGGGCCGCAGCTCCAGCCGCCGGGCCTCGATCTTGGAGAAATCCAGGATGTCGTTGACGATGTCCAGCAGGGCCGTGGCCGCGGTGCGGATCTGGGACAGGCAGTGGCGTACCTGGTCGTCGGGCTGGCTGGCCAGGGCCATGTCGGTCATGCCGAAGATGCCCGCGATGGGGGTGCGCAGCTCGTGGCTGATGTTGGCCACGAACTCGCTCTTGGCCTGGTTGGCGTCCTCGGCCCCGATCTTGGCGCGCACCAGGGCCTCTTCCATGCGGCGGCGCTCGGTGATGTCCCGCAGCATGACCAGCAGCAGGTTCTCCCCCAGGGAGCTGAAGCTGGCGTCGGTGAAGGCCTCGTCCCCGCGCAGGCTGCGCACGCGCAGCTCTTCGCGGGCCGCGCCGCGCTCGGCCGTCTGGGCCAGCAGGGTCTCGGCCAGGCCTTCGGCGCCGGGCATGAACTCCGGCAGGCCGCGACCGCTCAGGGTCTGGCCGTCCGGGGCGAGCAGGGCCCGGGCCGCGGGGTTGGACTCCAGCACCCGGCCCTCGGCGTCCAGGAGCAGGATGGCCTCGGCCGCCTGTTCGTACAGGGTGCGGTAGGTGCGTTCGCTCTCGGCCAGGCGGGAGTAGGCCGACATGAGCTCGGAGGTGCGCTCCACCACGCGGCGCTCCAGGTCCTGGCGGGAGGCGTAGAGGGCCTCCTCCACGCGCTTGTGCTCGGTGATGTCCAGGATGATGCCCACGATGCCCGCCACCTGGCCCGAGGCGTCGGGATAGGTGGCCTTGTTCACCAGGGCGTGGCGTTCGCGGCTCCCGTGGTCGGTGAGCACCCGGGTC
>JBFWIY010000401.1:0-3410 GCA_050255855.1 Desulfovibrionaceae bacterium | reverse complement strand
GCTGGCCGGGGCGGTGCATTTCCTGGCCGTGCGTTCGCGCGTGCACTGCAGCCTGGGCGGGGTGGACCTGCACTCCGAGGCGGGCTGGGCGCGCATCGAGGGCATCCTGGACCGGACCCTGGCCGCCGTGCTCGGCCCGGGCCGGGGCGGCCCCGGCAACGGGGCCTGAGCCCGGTCCGTTCGTCCCGTCATTCCTTCACGGGCAGGACGTGGATGGCCTTGATGACCAGCTGGACCTCGTCGCCGGGCTTGAGCCCCAGCTCCTCCACCGACTCCACCGTGAGCACCGAGGCCATCGGCCCCGGCTGGGTCACCCGGAACTTGACCAGGGCCATGACCTCGCCCTTCTTGATGCTCGTGACCTCGGCCTTCAGCTTGTTGCGCGCGCCGTATTGCATGGTGCTCGCTCCTTGGGGTTTGGGCCCGGACGGGAGGCCCGGACTATGGAACAGAATACCCCGGGCCGGAACGGTTCGTCCATGAGTTTCGCTCTTGGGGCGTCCGCCCGGGGCGGGGACGCAAAAAAACGGGGGGCATGCGTCATGCCCCCCGTTTCGTCGTTCATGGACTGTCGGGTTACTTTTTCTTGGCCGAGGTGCGCTTGGTCCAGAGCTGCATCTCCTTCATCTTCTTGCGGCGCTCGCGCTGCAAGGACTTGCACACCAGGGGCTGACCCTTCTTGAAGCCGTACTGCTCGCGATATTCGGCAGGGGTCAGACCGTGGCTGGCAAGATGTTTCTTGGTGAGGATCTTGAAGGTCTTGCCGCAGACGCAGCAGGTCACGCTTTTTTCCTTGATGGCCTTGGACGCGTCACAGACCGCCTCCTCCCCGACTTCCGCAACGGCGCGGCCTTCGGCGATGGCTTGGATGCCGGAGGCCAGCTTCTGCACCATGGAGGTGATCTCCTCTTCGGTCATGGTGCGGACCCCGGCCTGGGCTTTGACGATTTCCAGCGCTTCCTTGATGTAGTCTTCCATGCGGCACTCCTTGGTATTGATGGTGCTGAAATATGGTTTATGGTTTCATGACGTTCGTGTTGCGTGCGAAATCGAGCTAGCATGATGGTGCATACAAATCCAGTAAAATAAACTCCAATTATCGGAAAAATGTCAAGCGGAATATCTTTGGGCAACATCTCCATTGCAACGGACGGTGCAATGGACCGTATGGGCGCGACGCATCGCCGGGCTCGGCCGGTCCGGCCGTCCGGCTTCGGCGGGGGAGGGCGGGGGCCAGCCGATCACTGTGCACGATTATTCATCACCGTTCAAAAAAGTTCTTGACTGACCAGCCATGAGGCGATTATCAACAGAGCAATGATGAACGATGAACAACCGTTCGAAGGGGTCCATGGCACAGCAATTCATCAGCCTGCGTGAGGTGGGACGCCAGCTGGGCATCCCGCCTTCCACCGTGGTGTATTACAAGGACCGCTTTGCGGCCTACATTCCCGCCCAGGGCGGGGAGGGGCGTCGTCGTCGGTATCCCCTTGAGGTCTTGGATATTTTCAGGAGGATTCGTGAAATGTTCGAGAACAATTGGTCCGCCGAGCAGATCGAACAGGAACTGTCCCAGGGCGCGGCCCGGGGCGCTCGCGTCGGGGGCCGCCTGGCCGCCGACGCCCCCCTGGGGGCCCGGCTGGCCCCGGAGCGCCGCGAATACCCGCTGGACGGCCCGGCCGGGGGGCTGGGCGACGGCGGCCTGGGCGACGTGCTGGTGAAGATCACCGACCTCCTGGAGAACCAGACCCTGTTCCGCGGGGAGATCCGCTCCCTGCGCGACGAGGTGGCCGGGCTGCGCGAGGAGCGCGACCGGGCCGAGCGCCGCCACGCCGAACGCGTGGACCACCTGCAACGCGAGGTGGAGGCGCTGCGCCGGGCCAAACTCGACCTGGAGCGTCTGGTCAGGGCCGGAGCGGCCGGGGGGGCGAGCGCCACGGCCTCCGGGCTGGTCCCCGCCGACGAGTTCCTGTCCCGCCCCCTGGTGATCCGCAGCGTCCAGGGCGAATACCTCGGCGTGCTCGGCGTGGGCAAGAAACACTTCTCCCTGGCCGATTTCGTCGAGATCATGGAGCGCAACATCTCGACCTCGCGCCGCATCGAGACCGCCTGGGAGCGCCGCGACGGGGCCTGGGTGCTGCTCATCACCGCGCGCGACACGGCCAAGGACGCGGTGCAGCGCATCGTGCTGGTGGCCGGGGAGACCGTCACCCCCAACCGCAACGTGGTGGTGGAGATCCGGCGGCTGAACATCGACGGCACCGACGTGCCCGACGCCCTGTTGCTCAATCTGTTCCGCCAGGTGAAGGACGAATTCGCCGCGGGCTGAACCGGGCCGTGGCGCGGATTTTATCTCTAGAAAAATTCTTGATCGTCTGCGCCCTTCTCTGATATAGGTGAAGGGCTCCCGGAAGATGTTCCGCCAAGGAGAGGGCTATGCCGCAGGTCGCCGCGCGAATCACCCAGGATCAGGAAAAGTGGCTCAAGGAGTTCTTCAAGACCAAGAGCGCCGGGGCCGAGTTCATCCTGCCGTGGGCCGTGGACGTCTTCTTCAAGTCCATTCGCAACGTCTCCAACGACTTCTCCATGGCCGAACTCAAGACCATCCTCGAAGCCCACAAGGACGTGAAGCTGCTGCCCAACCAGTCCAAACAGGCCTATCTCATGCTGCGCATCGAGGAGGCCTGCGAGGAGCGCGGGGTGCACATCCACCACGGGGCCAGCAAGTCCAACCTTGAGGTCAAGGTGCGCCGCATCACCGATCTCCAGGCCACGGCGCTCATGATCTGGGCCACGGCCTACTGGACCTCCCGCACCTGGGAGGGCGTCAGCCTGGAGGAGTACATCAAGATGAGCTGCGGCTAGGCCCGGCTTCCGGCCCCCCGGCGTCGGCCGCCGTCCCCGCCCCCGCCGGCGCCCCGAAAAAACCTCAACCCGCCCACCGCCCATGCAACCGCTCCCCTGCGCCCTGACCGTGGCCGGATCCGACTCCGGCGGCGGGGCCGGCATCCAGGCCGACCTCAAGACCTTCGCCATGCACGGCGTCTACGGCGCCAGCGTCATCACCGCCCTCACCGCCCAGAACACCCGCGAGGTGGCGGGCATCCATGCCCCGCCCGCCCGGTTCGTGGCCCAGCAGCTGGACGCCGTGCTCTCGGACATCCCCTTCCAGGCCGCCAAGACCGGCATGCTCTTTTCCGCGCCCATCATCCGGGCCGTGGCCTCGCGCCTGGAGGCCCGCCCCTTCCCCCTGGTGGTGGACCCGGTCTGCGTGGCCCAGTCCGGCGGCCGCCTGCTGGAGGACTCGGCCATGGGGGCCATGCGCGACCTCATCTTTCCCCTGGCCGACCTGCTCACGCCCAACCGGCCCGAGGCCGAGTACTTCACCGGCCTGAAGATCGAGCGCGCCG
>JBFWIY010000400.1:0-3411 GCA_050255855.1 Desulfovibrionaceae bacterium | reverse complement strand
TGGAGCAGGAGCTGGGCCTGCCCGCGGACCCGGGCGAGGCCGCGGAGGCGCGCATCCTGGCCCTGCGCGTGGGCCCGGACCCGGAGCAGCACGACGTGGTGCTGCCCTGCCCGGGCCTGGAGCTGCGCATCCTCATGCTGCGCGACATCTACGTGGCCACCAGCCTGGGCGGCGACTGCGGCGTCACCGTGGGCGGCGCGCCCCTGGCCCGCGGGGTCTCGGTGCGCCTGGGGCACAACGACGCCGTGCGCGTGGGCCCCTGGCGGCTGCGGCGCTACGACCTGGGCGTGTTCTTCGAGAACAAGGTCCATCCCCCCCGGCGTCTGGTCTGGCTGGACCAGCCGGACCTGGAGCCGGTCTGGTCCGAGAGCGCCGGGAGCGCCGACGTGGCCGCCCTGGAGCTGGACGGCTCGCACCTGAGCCTGCGCCGCCTGGACCCCCTGGCCCTCATCAAGGTGGGCGACGAACTCATGGGCGAGGCCGTGGGCGAGCGGCTGCCCCTCTGCCTGGACCAGCCGGTGTTCGTGGGCGGCTGGCGGCTGCCCGTGCGCGAGGCCTTCTGGGCCCTGTGCGCCCGGCGCGAGTCCGACCCGCCCGACGCGGGCCAGGCCCTGCGCCTGGGCAACGACGTGCGCTGCGACCTGTACCTGCACGACGACCTGCCCCGGACCTGGACCGCGCGGCTGGTGGGCATGGGCGGCGGGCGGCTGCGGTTCGAGCCCGGCACCTGCCCCTACCAGGCCGCCCTGCGCGGCCGGGTGGTGCGCGGCGGGGCGGAGCTGGAGGCCGGGGAGGAGCTGGTCCTGGGCGGGGTGGGCCTGCGCCTGGACCCGGACACCCGCCGCCTGGTGCGCCGCCGCTTCGGGTTCAACCGCCTGGCCGTGCAGGGGGTGAGCTTCCGGTTCGACGACGGGGCCCTGGGCCTGGACGAGATCGCCTTCGAGGCCCGCTTCGGCGAGCTGCTCGGCATCATGGGCCCGAGCGGGTCGGGCAAGTCCACGCTGCTGCGCGTGCTGGCGGGCATCCTGCCGCCGGACTCGGGCCGGGTGCTCCTGGACGGGGCGGACCTGCACGAGCGCTTCGGCGAGCTCAAGGACTACCTGGGCTACGTGCCCCAGGAGGACCTGCTGCTCAGCAACCTCACCGTGTCCGAGAACCTGAGCTATTACGCCCGGCTGCGCTTTCCCGAGCGCGGCCTGGAGGAGCTGCGCTCCCGGGTGGCCTCGGTGCTGCGGGACATCGGGCTCTGGGAGAAGCGCCACCTCAAGGTGGGCGACGCCACGGACAAGATCCTGTCCGGCGGCGAGCGCAAGCGCCTGAACATCGGCCTGGAGCTGTTGAGCGACGCGGACATCTACATGCTGGACGAGCCCACCTCGGGCCTGAGCTCCAAGGACTCCGAAAAGATCATGGAGCTCCTGGCCGAGATCAGCCTGCGCGGCAAGATGGTGCTGGCCGTGGTGCACCAGCCCGGCTCGCGCATCTACAAGCTCTTCGACAAGATCCTCATGCTGGACAACGGGGGCAAGCTGGCCTTTTTCGGCGAGGCCGGGGCGGCCCTGACCTATTTCCGCGACCACCTGCTCGGCCCGGAGGGCGAGGGCGGGACGGACGCCGACGCCGGGGGCCCGGCCGCGCCGCTGGAGGGGGTGGAGTGCCCGCGCTGCGGCACGGTGCAGCCCCACGTGCTCCTGGACAGCCTGGAGGAGTCCCTGCGCGACATCGACGGCTCGGTGCTGGGCGAACGCAAGTACAGCCCGGACTACTGGAAGCGCCGCTTCCGGGAGCACGCCGTGGACGCCTGGCTCTCCTCCGTGGCCCTGCCCCCGCCCGAGCCCGTGCCGCCCCCGCCGCGCCTGGGGGTGCGGGCCCGGCTCTCCCAGTTCCGCACCCTGGTCTCGCGCAACTTCGTGAGCAAGCTGCGCGACCGCGCCAACCTGCTCATCACCTTCCTGGAGGCCCCGCTCCTCGGGGCCGGGGTGGGGTTCATCCTGCGCTACGCCCCGGGCAGCAAGTACAGCCTGTACACCAACGACCTCTTCGCCACCTTCCTGTTCGTGGCGGTCATCGTGGCCATCTTCCTGAGCCTGACCAACTCCGTCACCGAGGTCATCGGCGACCGGGCCCTGTTCCTGCGCGAGCGCATGATCAACACCACCCACCGCGGCTACCTGGGGGCCAAGCTGGTGACGCTCACGCCCTTCGCCCTGGCCCAGAACGTGCTCTTCCTGGCGCCCGGGTTCCTGTTCCTGGAGGTGCGCGAGCTGTACGCGGCCCACATCCTGTTCCTCACCGTGGCCTCCTACGCGGCCCTGGCGGGCGGGCTGTGCATCAGCTCCATCCCGCGCCTTTCGGCCCGGGCCGCGCTCAACGTGGTGCCCCTGGTGCTGGTGCCGCAGATCATCCTGGGCGGGGCCCTGGTGGAGTACGAAAAGCTGAACAAGAGCCTGACCATCGCGGCCAACAGCCCGGTGCCCGAGGTCTGCCAGCTCATGCCCTCGCGCTGGGCCTACGAGGGCATGATGGTGCTCCAGGAGGCGGGCAACAGCTACCACGACGAGCACACCGCGCGCATGGAGGCCCTCAAGACCGTGAAGTACGCCCTGGCCGAGGCCGAGAGCACCTCGCCCCCCGGCCCGGACGCCCCGCGCCTGCGCGCCGAGCGCGACCGCCTGGAGGCGGACCTGGAGGCCTTCCGGACGCGCTACAAGTACGCCTACGGCAACAAGCGCATCCACGACGCCGTGACCTACGGCCAGGAGCAGGCCGAGGACCTGGCCGGGAACCGGGCCGGCGCGGGGAGCGGAAACGGCGGGGCCCCCGGGCCGGTCTTCGGCCCGGGCTTGGGACCGGGCTCCGATGCCGGGCCCGGCTCCGGGGTCATGGCCAGCGCGGCCAGCGACCTGGCCACGGCCTACCCCTTGTTCACGCGGGCCAAGCGCTTGCCGTTCCTGGGAATTACCGCGCCGACCCCGATCTACGACGCCCTCGTACTTTTCTGTATCGGCCTCTTGTTCAATCTCGCGGCTTTGGTATTGTTGCGATACCAGGAGACCCTCACCCGGCTGGCCGCCTGTCTGACCCGACGGCGGTGCGCCCGCCGCCGGAGCGGGGCGCGGTAGCCGGGACCCGCCGGTCCCGCGCGGAAGGTCGGCCTGGAGCCTGGCCGGAGGATAAGGAGGCCGCCATGCGCATCCGCATCGTCTACATCCACCACAACGGCTTCGTACTGCACCTGGCGGACCGCAGCCTGGTCTTCGACATCCCCTCGGAGACCCACCTGCCCGCCGGGGCGGCCGCGGCGCTCCGCACGGCCGTGGCCGGACGCAAGGTGCTGGCCGTGGTCTCCCATTCCCACGCCGACCACTTCAACCCGCACCTGCCCGGGCTGCTGGCCGGGGCGGAGACGGT
>JBFWIY010000399.1:0-3415 GCA_050255855.1 Desulfovibrionaceae bacterium | reverse complement strand
CTGGGAGACGATGGCCCGGAACGAGTCCGCGAAGCTGGCGCGCACCTGGGCCTGCATCTCCTCGGGGAAGACCTCGATGATGCGATCGATGGTCTTGACGGCGGAGACGGTGTGCAGGGTGGAGAAGACCAAGTGGCCGGTCTCGGCCGCCTCCAGGGCGAGCTGGATGGTCTCGAAGTCGCGCATCTCGCCCACCAGGATGATGTCCGGGTCCTCGCGCAGGGCCCCGCGCAGGGCGGACTTGAAGGTCTTGGTGTCGCGCCCCACCTCGCGCTGGTTGATGAGGCAGTTCTTGGGCTGGTGCACGAACTCGATGGGGTCCTCGATGGTCAGGATGTGGTCCTTGCGCATGGCGTTGGCGTGGTCGATCATGGCCGCCAGGGTGGTGGACTTGCCCGAGCCCGTGGGGCCGGTGACCAGGACGATGCCCCGGTCCAGCAGGGCCAGCTCCTTGAGCTTGTCGGGCATGCCCAGGTCGTCCAGGCTGAGGACCTTCTGGGGGATCTCGCGGAAGACCGCGGCGATGCCCCGGTGCTGGTTGAAGAAGTTCACGCGGTAGCGGGCCAGCCCCGGGATCTCGTAGCCGAAGTCCACGTCGCCGGTCTCCTCGAAGACCTTGATCTTGGGCTCCGGGGTGATCTCGTAGAGCATCTTGCGCAGCTCGTCGTTCTCCAGGACCTTGAACTTGACCCGCTGCAGCTCGCCGCGCAGGCGGATCATGGGCTGGGACCCGGAGACCATGTGCAGGTCCGAGCCGCCGTGCTCGTGCAACATCTTGAAGAACGCGTTGATCTGGGCCATGGGTACGCTCCGCGGTCTGGTGGATATCCAATGGAGAATTTCGCGGATACTAGCCGGTTGCGCGGGACGAGGCAACACATGAAGACAGGGGGGTGAACGCGAGGGGGGAGGGGCCGGACCGACCGGATTCCCTCCGCCGGGGCCCGGCGGCGGGCGAAAAAAAAGGGCGTCGCCGCCCTGCGCCCCGGCCCGGCCGCCGCTACGGCCAGGGGATGTCGCGGGTCATGGCGACGCCACCGGCGTCCGTCACCGCCTCCCACCCGCTGCTGGTCTGGATCTCTGCGCCAATATGGACGGTGCTTCCGGAGGACGTGTAGGTGAAGCGGTACTCGCCCCGTTCCGCCATCCCCCCGCTGAGGTTCAGGTAGTCCTCTCCGGAGATCTGGCTGAGCTCCGTGGCCGCGCTCTTGGTCGCCACGGCGTATTTCATGAAGGCGAGGTTGAATTCCGCCACGGCCCGGTTCAGGGCGTCCGCGCCCCGGGCCTCCCGGGCCTCGTCCACGATGCCCATGTACTTCTGAAAGACAAAAGCGGACAAAATGCCCAGAATCACGATGACCGTGACGATCTCGATCAGCGTGAAGCCGGTTTCGGCGCAGGACCGGCTTCCGGTCCTGCGCCGAAGGGCGGAATGCTTATTGCGGCCAGTCAATGGTCTTCGTGTTGGTCGTGCCAGCCGTGGCGTTCGCATCGTTGGTATTGGTGACCGTAATCAGAACCCCAGCCCCGCCCGAGGGGCCGGTGGCGGTCGCATACGCGATGGTGTAGTCGCCCGCGGTCTCGCTCGCGCTGATGTCGTTGTGCGAGATCAACGCAGCCAGGTCCGCCGGGACGGCCTTCTGGTCAAGGATGTACTTCGAGTACGCCATGTTGAAGCGGGCCACGCCCTCGCTCAGAGCGCCGTCCACGGCGGCCTGCTTGGCGTTGGCGGCCATGCTGAAGTACTTGGGCGCCACGACGGCGGCCAAGATACCCAGGATGATGATGACCGTGATGAGTTCGATCAGGGTGAAGCCCTGATCCCGGCGACGCGGCCGGCTTTCCGCAACAACCTGTTCCATGTCCGTGCTCCTTATGCGACTGTCGTTGGTTTGACGTTGGGGCTTTCGGAATGACAATCCAGCATAATCCATGCCGCCTAGCCTCGCAATTCTCGGAATTTCATTCACCCTCACTCAGTTTAGGTTACCCCCCGCAAGGCGTCAACGGTATTGAGCGCCTTCCCAATCGAGTCATCTGCCCCGGCCGAAGGCCTATCCCATGGCCTTCATGGCGTTCTGCATCAGTTCGACCAGCGGCAGCAGAATGGCCAACGCAAAGAACCCCACCACGCCCGACAGGCAGGCCACCAGGGCGGGGCCCAACAGCTCGCTCATCTTGGAGACCGCGTACTCCACCTCGTAGTCGTAGTGCACGCTGACCTCCTTGAGCATCTCCTCCAGCTGGCCGGACTCCTCGCCGATGGCCACCATGGTGATGAGCATCGGCGTGAAATATTTGGCGTTGCGCAGGGGCGCGGCCAGCCCCTTGCCCTGCTCCAGCTTCTCGCGCACCCCGTCGAACTCCTTGCTGACCGCGGCGTTGCCGATGGTGGAGGAGAGGATCTGCACCGAGTCGAGCACCGTGACGCCGCTGGACTGCAGGATGGCGAAGATGCTGCCGAACCGGCTCATGGCCGCCTTGGTGAACACCGGCCCCAGGATGGGCAGGTGCAGCAGGATGGTGTCCTTGACCAGACGCCCGTGCGGAGTGCGGATATAGGCGATGAGGCCCACGATGCCGCCGATCACGCCCACCACCAGCAGCACCCAATGGGCGCTGATGAACTCGTAGATCTCCATGCAGACCCGGGTGGGAAACGGCAGCGCCACGCCCTGCTTCTTGAACAGGTCGATGAACTTGGGCAGCACCACGGTGATGAGCACCACGAAGGCGCCCACCAGGGCGACCACCACGATGATGGGGTAGGTCAGGGCGCTCTGGATGTCCTTCTTCACCTTGTTTTCGTGCTCGATGATGTAGATGAGCCGATCCAGCACCTGGATGAGCGTGCCCGAGACCTCGCCCGCCCGGATCATGTTGCAGTACAGGTCCGAAAAGATGCCCTTCTGGTTGTGGAAGGCCTTGAACATGGACGCGCCGCCGGTGATGTCCTGGGCCATCTGGATCACGGCGGCCTTGAGCCGGGGGTTCTCGGTCTGGGCCTCCAGGACCTGCAGGGAGCCCAGCACCGAGATGCCCGCGTTGAGCATGGTCTTGAACTGCTTGGTGAACAAAATGAGGTCCTGGGGCTTGACCTTGGAGAGCATGGCCTTGAGCCCCAGGCTGCCGGTCCCGCCCGCCGCGGTCGACAGCTTGCCGCCCTGCTTCACCTTCTCGGGGATGTAGCCGCGGTCGGCCACCATGCGGTAGGCCGCGTCCAGATTGTCGGCCTCCAGGGACCCGCTCACCCGGGAGCCGCTGTCGGTGAAGGCCGTGTACTGGAAAACGGGCATGGCGCGCTCCCTAGAGCATGATGGAGGAGGCGGCCTCCTCCAGGGTGGTGATGCCCTTGGCCGCCTTGGCCGCGGCGTCGAGCTTGAGGGTGCGGAGCTTGCGGCCGCGCACCGCGGCC
>JBFWIY010000398.1:0-3435 GCA_050255855.1 Desulfovibrionaceae bacterium | reverse complement strand
CCGGCAACGGCGCGGGGTCTCTTCTACCTGCTCGTCATGGCCCTGCACGCCGTGTTTCTGGGCGTGGCGCGCATATAACGGCGTAGTCTCAGACCACGCAGGCCAGTCCCTACAGATGAAAAATCACAGCATCTTTCAATTGACTTTGCAGTCGCTCGGCGACCAAACGGCGGTGGCATTTTTTCGCCGTCGGCTCGGAACATAAGAGGCAGGCTCGGTCCAGTCCCTCAGCGGACACATCGGCCGATTTCATCCGCTCATCCATTAGGCGCTGAAAACGTTCTTCGTATTGCTCCCACCCAATTATTTTCTTTTTGAAATCATGCAATATTTCTTCTGTCGGGGCCCATTCTGGACGATGCTCATACCCGCACGTGCAAATGGCATCCAAAAAGTATCGCAAATCTTCGCGTTTTGTGAACCCGGAAAGCTGCGAAACATTTTTCAATCTGACATCGATGACCTTTCGTACTCCGACACGGCGTAGCAACTCGAAAAACTCCCGTGCCGACTTGCCTGTGAACCCAATGGTATAGATGGTCGTGCTCATTCAGGACCCCCCAGTGCGTTTCTTGCCGCGCCCAACGGTTGTTCCCCCGGCTCCGCCGGGTCCAGACGATGCGCGATATTCAGGGATTGCCTACGATACGCCTCCAACAATGGGGACGCTTTCTTAGCCTTCAGCCCGGGGAGGGTTAGTTGATCCAGCTGAAACAGCTTGATCAGACGGGTTTCGAGCTGCCCGTGAGGTTCCAGCGATCCGTCAGCCAAAATGTGCTGAATGTCCGTATCCTGACGAAGATGGCGGCAAACGAGGATGGTTCGGTGACACCCAAGCGGATCCTGCTCCGCACACATGAGGGTCACGGAGTACCGATCCATCCCCTGGCGAAGGCGATCCAGACCGTTACGGAAGTTCGGCAGTTCGGCGACCCGCTCATAGTCCACCCGGCCGTCGACGACCGCGGCGGGGTCCAGGCAGCGGGCTCCCAGTTGGTCTCCCAGGAAGACGTAGGAAATGCCCTGGGTCGCCAGCAAACGTTGCAGCTGATCGCGGTTGAACTCGGGCTTGCGGGCGCTGAACGGCACGGACCGGACATCCGCCACGACATCGACGCCATGGAGCCGCAGCAGCGCGAGAAAGGTATCTGGCGTATGCGGCGCGTAGCCGATGGTGAAGAGGTGGCGCCGCGGTGTTTCCATTGCTGAGTCCGTTCGTTACGACAACGCCTCCCACCACGGGTCGGGAAACGTGTACACACCGTTCAACTGGAGCCAATAGCCTTCACGCCCGTCATTCGCCCGCTGTGGCCGGCCAGGGCCGATCCGGCAGCAGCGCCCCCCTTGCTTCCGCAAAAAAATAATCAAGCCTTTCGCACGCCTCCCGCCGCGCCCCGTCCGCTTTTCCCATGACATATTCGCCCGGCAGCATATCCGCAACCGGCAGGAATGAAAACCTGCGCCCCGAACCGTCCTCCACATGCGCCTTAACCTTGCTATATCTCTAAGAAGTCTCAGCTGTTTGAATTTCCGTTCATTCGGTAATGATGACAGCAAGCCCTTCCGGCACACCCCACGGCCGCCCGCGGCCGGGTCCCCCGCTGTCTCCGGGCATGGCGCACGTCCGATCCGCCTCCGCCCGTTCCCGAAAGAAATTCCCCTCCCTCGCCTTTGACTTGGGTCAGGGTTTTCCGCGCGCCGCCCGGCTAGAACGGGGCCGAACGCAACGAAACCCCGCCTCCAACCCCAACTCAAGGAGCGAGACCATGTTTTGCTACCAGTGCGAACAGACCGCCAAGGGCACGGGCTGCACCAAGATCGGCGTGTGCGGCAAGCAGCCCGACACCGCCGCCCTGCAGGACCTGCTCATCCAACTGCTCAAGGGCCTGTCCGTGGCCGCCGTGGCCGCCCGGGCCAAAGGCATGGACCTGGCCGAGGTGGACCGCTTCACCGCCGAGGCCACCTTCGCCACCCTGACCAACGTGAGCTTCGACCCCGAGCGCATCGCCGGGCACTGCCTCCGCTGCGCCGGGCTGCGCGACGGCCTGCTGGCCAAGCTGGGCCACCTCCCGGCCGGGGACGCCGAACGCGCCGCCCTGACCCTGGCCCCGGCCGCCGCCATGGCCGACATGGTGGCCCAGGGCGAACGCCTGGGCATCCAGGCCGACCCCGAGCTCAACCCCGACCTCAAGAGCCTGAAGCAGACCATCATCTACGGGCTCAAGGGCCTGTGCGCCTACGCCGACCACGCCCGCATCCTGGGCCGCCAGGACGAGGCGGTCGCCGCCTACGTGCACCGCGCCTTCGCCGCCACCCTGCGCACCGAGCTGACCCTGGCCGAGCTGGTGGAGCTCACCCTGGAGTGCGGCCGCGTGAACCTGCGCGCCATGGAGCTGCTGGACGACGCCAACACCTCGGCCTACGGCCACCCGACCCCCACCGCGGTCCCCCTGGGGGCGCGCGCGGGCAAGGCCATCCTGGTCTCGGGCCACGACCTGCACGACCTGAAGATGCTCCTGGAGCAGACCGAGGGCACGGGCATCCACGTCTACACCCACGGCGAGATGCTGCCCTGCCACGGCTACCCGGAACTGAAGAAGCACGCCCACTTCCACGGCCACTACGGCACGGCCTGGCAGAACCAGGCCAAGGAGTTCGCGGCCTTCCCCGGGGCCATCCTCATGACCACCAACTGCATCCAGAAGCCCGGGGCCTACGCCGACAACCTCTTCACCACCGGCCTGGTGAGCTGGCCCGGGCTCGCCCACATCGAGGCCGACGCCGACGGCCGCAAGGACTTCGGCCCGGTCATCGCGCGCGCCCGGGCCCTGCCCGGGTTCCCGGCCGACACCGACCGCGGCTCCGTCACCGTGGGCTTCGCCCGCAATGCGGTCCTGAACGTGGCCGGGGCGGTCATCGACGCGGTCAAGGCGGGCAGGATCCGCCACTTCTTCCTGGTGGCGGGCTGCGACGGGGCCAAGCCCGGCCGCAACTACTACACCGAGTTCGTGGAAAAGGTCCCGGCGGACTGCGTGGTCCTCACGCTGGCCTGCGGCAAGTTCCGGTTCTTCGACAAGCAGCTCGGCGACATCGGCGGCATCCCGCGCCTGCTGGACGTGGGCCAGTGCAACGACGCCTACTCGGCCATCCGGATCGCCCTGGCCCTGGCCGACGCCTTCCAGTGCGGGGTCAACGACCTGCCCCTCTCCCTGGTGCTCTCCTGGTACGAGCAGAAGGCCGTGGCCATCCTGCTCACCCTGCTGGCCCTGGGCATCAAGGACATCCGCCTCGGCCCCACGCTGCCCGCCTTCATCACCCCGAATGTGCTGGACTTCCTGGTCAAGACCTACGACATCAAGCCCTTCGCCACCCCGGACGAGGACCTCATGGCCATCCTGGGCTAGACGTGGGACTGCATTGACCACAATCGGATTA
>JBFWIY010000397.1:0-3443 GCA_050255855.1 Desulfovibrionaceae bacterium | reverse complement strand
CCAGCCCGGCCAGGGCCGTGAGCGTGACGCGCGACGGGGCCAGCCAGAAGGTCAGCAGCCGGGCGTCGGCCGTGATGTTGTACGGCCCGGTGACGAACTCGCGCAGGGCCGCGGCCCCCATGCCCCCCACCTGAACAAGGAAAAAGGCCAGCACCAGCCACTTGACCGCGCCCAGGGTCCAGTCCAGGACGCGCGGGCCGCGGCGGCCCAGGCCCAGACGCGCCCCGAGCCGCCCCAGGCCCTCGCTCAGCCAGCCCACCGGGCAGACGTGGCCGCAGAACCCGCGGCGCAGCAGGAAACTCGACGCCAGGGCGGCCAGCAGGATGACCAGCCCGGCCGGGTGCACCGGGTCGAACCCGCCGCCGGTCAGCCAGCGCTTGAGCCCGAGCAGGGCGGCGATGGGCAGGAACCCCTCCACCACCGGGGCGCGCGGCGCGGCAAAGGCGATGCGCCCGGCCGCGTGCAGCAGGTACAGGGCCAGTTGCAGCCCGCCCGCCAGGCAGATGAGGGCGAAGACCAGGCGCACCCAGCGGCGCAGGGTGGCGGGGCGCACCCGGGGCCGGACGCGGGGCCGGATGCCGGGACAGACGCGAGGGCGACGCGGCGCGGCGGCCGGGCCAAAGGTCGAACCGGGACGGCCGGAGGCGGGAGTGGACACGAGGGCTCCTTGGCCCGGACGCGCGGCGATTCCCCTCCTCCCCAGGCGGGCCGCGCCGCGGCCGGACGCGAGGGGGCCTTGTACCCTCGCCGCCCGGCCGAGGCAAGCCCGGCGGACCGCCCCGCCCCGGCTAGACCCAGCCCAGCAGGCCCGCGGCGGTGTAGACCAGCAGCAGCGCCAGGACGCCGTTCACCGCGCGCCGCAGCCCGGGGCTCTTCATGTGGTGGCCGATGGTGGACCCGCACATGGCCCAGGTGGAGGTGGCCGTGAAGGTCAGCAGCCCGAGGACCACGGCCACCCCGGCGAGCAGGGCCGGGGCGTCGTGCAGGGGCAGCAGGAAGGTGGAGAAGATGGTCAGGCCGTAGACCCAGGCCTTGGGGTTCACGAACTGGAGCGCCGCGCCCGTGAGCAGGGGGCGGGCCGGGCCGGACCGGCCTTCCAGTTGCACGTCGGTGCGGGCCACGCCCCAGGCCAGCCAGAGGATGTAGGCCGCGCCGATCCAGCGCACGTAGGCCCCGGCCGCGGGCAGCAGGGCCAGCACCGCGCCGGAGAGAAAGGCGCAGGTCAGCATGAGCGCCAGGAACCCGGCGGCGATGCCCACGATGAAGCGCAGGGCCCCGCGATACCCATAGCTCAGCCCCAGGGCCGCGCAGGTGATGTTGTTGGGCCCGGGGGTGAAGTTGGTGACCACGGCGAAGGTGGCGAAGGGCAGGACGTCGATGGGCATGCTGGGGTCGGGGTGAAGGATCGGCTCAACGTATGCTGGAGCGCCCGCCCCGTCCGGCCGGGCCGGATGCGGCGGAAAGCAGGGCTATAGGGCCCCCCAACCGGCCTGTCAATGTCGGCCGACGCCGGGCAGGGGACGAGCGCGGGGCGGAAGCCCGACCCGCGCTCTCCCGTCGCCCGGCCGGATCAGCCAAGCTCCTTCTTGTACCCGTCCATGACCGCGAGGATGTTCTGGCCGATGGCCGTGCAGTCCGCGTCGGAGATGTTGGCCAAGGCCACCCGCAGGGACCACGCCGGTCCGGCGAACCCGTCTCCGGGCAGGCAGACCGTGCGGAAGTTCCCGGCCAGCCGGAACAGGTACTCCAGGGCGTGCCCCTTGGTCAGCCGGGCCGCGAAGTCCTTGCCATACATCCGGACCGCCAGCTCTTCGAGGTCGATCAGGGCGTAGTAGCGCGTGAGGTTGTCGCCCTCGGGCTCGGGCAGCCGCAGCGCCTTGTACAGGGCCGCCCACCGCCTGCGCAGGATGTCCATGATGGTCTTCTTGTAGACGTACTTCTCGTCGAGCAGTTCGAACAGGGAGAACAGGCACATGGCCGCCTGCTGCGGCCCGGAGAGCCCGCCGGTATGGGCCAGGGCCACCTGGCGGCTGTCCATCTCCAGCCGGTCGTAGAACTTGATGTCCCCGGGCCGGGTGGAGGCCAGCCGGTAGCGCAGGTCGAGTTGCGCCTGCTGCTTCTTCGGCAGCTGCTGGATGAGCTTGTCGATCACGCAGTTCTCGTGGACCATGACCGCGCCCAGCCGCCAGCCGGTGACGCCGAAGTACTTGGAGAAGGAGTAGACGCCCAGGATGTTCTCCGGCAGCAGCTTGCCGAAGGTGTTGAAGTCGTCCACGAAGCTCGAATAGACCGTGTCCGAGATGATGACCATGTTCGGATTGTGGGCCTTGATGGTGTCGGCGATGCGCTGCACCGTGTCCGCCGCCAGGGAGACCGAGGTGGGGTTGGTCGGGTTGACCATGTACAGCGCCTTGACCTTGGGATCCCTGAGCTTGGCCACTTCCTTCTCGGGCACCTGCCACTTCATGGACTCGTCGCCCCGGATGAGGACCGGCTCCAGGCCGTAGTCCTTGAGCACGGGCAACTCCAGGTAGGGCGAGAAGACCGGGGTGATGATGGCGACCTTGTCCCCGGGGTTGAGGATCATGTTCTCCTTCAGCGAGTCGAAGATGTAGATCATGGCCGCCGTGGCGCCCTCGGTGGCGAAGAGGTTGAACTTCCCCTTGGGCGGGTCGTTGGAGAAGACCACCCGGGCGAGGTATCGGTTCACGATGGCCTCGGTCACCGGGAAGATGCGCGGCGGGTCGGGGTAGAAGTCCCCCTGGATGCCGTCGGTGATCTGGAAGACCACGTCGTCCGGGTCCATGCCGAGCTGCCCGGTGGCATATGCCATGGCCTGGGTCAGAAAGGCCGCGCCGGGCTGTTCCCGCCTGCCCGCCATGTACGTCTCGAAGTCCGCGGCCAGCCCCTTCCGGGCGATGCGCAGGCCGGTGTCCTTGGCCGGGCCGGTCTTTTCCGCCTGCTCGGCGGCGAACAGGGTCAGCAGGGCCAGGGATTTGCGCACCGTGGTGTTGAGGAAGTTGGGATTGCCCCGGCCCCCGTTGATCATGGAGCCCCCCTGCTTGGCGCAGGCCTCCTTGGCCATTTCGATGAGCCGGTTCTTGACCTCGAAGGGGCTCTCCTTGGACAACCCCTGCCAATCCGGCGAGGCCGCCCCGGCGATCTCGGGAACGCTCAGGCCGAGCAGGGAGCCGGCCGCCATGGTGGTCACACCGAAGCATGCGGCGTACTTGAAAAAATTACGGCGCGAAAGCGTGCCCTGCCTGGCCTGCTCCGCCGCCTCGTGAACGAACGGGTGCACATCGTTGCCCATGACTCCACTCCTGTGTTTCGGGGTTATATCGGGCCAACTTGGCACACATGAGATATCTGTCAAGAATTATAACGGCAAAGGAGGCAAGCTCCCGCCCGGGGTCGGCGTCTCCGCCCGGCGGCGCAAAAAA
>JBFWIY010000396.1:0-3455 GCA_050255855.1 Desulfovibrionaceae bacterium | reverse complement strand
TGAGCAACACCGTGGTGGCCGCGGCCTTCTTCCCCGTGGCCTATGCGGCGGCCAACGCCGCGGGCATCGACCCCCTGGCCCTGATGATCGCCGTGTCCACGGCCAGCACCTGCGCCTTCATGACCCCTGTGGCCACCCCCTGCAACGCCCTGGCCTTCGGCGAGATGCGCGGGGTGTCCCTGCGCCGCATGCTCGCCCTGGGCCTGGTCCTCAACCTGGCCTGCGCCTCGCTCATGACCCTGTGGCTCTCCTGGGTCGTGCCCCTGGTCTACGGGTAGCCCGCCGCCCGGACCACCACGCTGCGGCCCCGCCTCCGATCCGGATTCCGGCCCGGATTCCGGCCCCTCGCCGGTTTCGGCGGGTTTCGCCCCGGTTCGCCCCGCCGGAGCGGTGCGTCCGCCCCCGTTTCCCCCTTGACGCCCCTGGTGCGGACCATCTATAAAGAGAGCGAGTCAAAGCCAAACCTGCCGTGAGGCAGGGACGGAAAGCCACGGGTCTCCCGGAGACAGCCGAGCCGCCTCAACCGCCCTTTCGTCGTTTGAGCCGCTCCCGTCCTCCCCCGATCCCCCGGCGTCCGCCCCGCTTCCCGGCGCGGAGCACCATGAGCGCGCAGCCCCTTTACGACCCGCCTTCCGGCCCCGGCCTCGGCCCCGATTCCGGCCCGGCCTCCGGCCCCGGATCGGACAAGGTCTTCGGCGTCTCGCCCTTCCTCATCGTGCCGCAGGCCACGGGCCGCTTCGCCCTGTACCTGCGCCAGGGGGACCGGCTCGTGCTCTACGCCCGCCGCGGCGAACAGTTCACCCTGGGCCACCGCGACCGCCTCTGCGCCATGGGCGTGGACAAGGTCTGGGTCAGCGCCGAGGAGCGCGACGGCTACGACGGCTACGTGCGCCAGCACCTGGGCGACATCCTCGGCGACGAGTCCATCCCCGCCGCGCAGCGTTGCCAGGTCTGGCACGACACCAGCGTCGCCCTGGTGCGCGACCTCTTCGACTTCTCCGTGCCCGGCGCCGAGATCCGCAACCGCTACAACCGCGTGCGCCAGCTCCTCAAGTCCAGCATGCGCTTCATCTCCGACCCCGGCATGCTGCGCGAGCTCTCCCGCTTCCTCAACCGCGACTTCGAGCCCTACGAGCACAGCCTCGGCGTCATGGTCCTCACCGCCACCACCCTGGGCACCTGGACCAACATGGACGGCAAGCTCATGCTCGCCGTCACCGCCGGGGCCCTGCTCCACGACATCGGCCTCTCGCGCCTGCCGCGCGCCCTGGAGGAACGCGGCCCCGACGACCTCACCGGGCCCGAATGGACCCTGCTGCGCACCCACCCCTCCCTGGGCGTCAGCATCTGCTCGCGCCTGCCGCTGGCCCAGGAGACCCTCCAGTGCATCCTTTTCCACCACGAGCGCGAGGACGGCCAGGGCTACCCCTCCGGCGCGCTGGGGGGAGACATCCCGTTTTATCCCAAGGTGGTGGCCCTCTCCAACACCTTCGACAACCTGACCCGCCCCAAGCCCTGGCGGCAGGCCCTCTCCCCCTTCGAGGCCCTCAAGATCATCAAGAGCGACCGGGGACTCTACGACCCCGACGTCCTCAAACGGCTCATTCTCGTCCTTTCCAAGGCCCAACTCGCCTAGCCCGCACCCTCAGGGCCTTGGACCCGGCGGCGGTCGGGAGCCCCCCCTCTCTTCCCGACCGCCGCCACCTTCGGGTGGCGGCGCGGGGGGCCGGCGGGCCGGGGGAGGGACGCCCTCCCGTCGCGAAGAGGGGCCCTATTCTCGGGGGGGGATGGGGGGCTTTCCGGGGCGTCGCCCTGGGCTGTTCATTCGAACCGTTCGTCCGGATTCCGTCGCGGGGCGACCGTTTCGCCGCCGCCCCTTGGGGGCCGCGGCGGCCTTCCCGGCCCGCGCGATGGCGGGTTAGAACCGGGCCAGCATGGCCTCCAGCAGCTCGGCCAGCTTGGCCTGGTCGGCCTCGGCCAGGCCGGCGCCCAGCTCCTGGGTCAGGCAGCGGTGCAGGGCGTGGTGCTGCTCGAAATGGCGGCGTCCGGCGTCCGTGAGCTCCACGAGCACGGAGCGGCGGTCCTGGTCGTTGGGCTTGCGCCGCACCAGGCCGCGGGTCTCCAGGCGGTCCACCAGCACCGTGAGGGTGCCGGTGGTCACGCCCATGCGCCCGGCCAGCTCCTTCATGCGCATGGCCCCGCCGTCGCCCAGGATCTCCAGGGTGTGCATCTGGGGCAGGGTGAGGCCCGAACCGCGGACCACGGCGTGCTCCCAGCTGGAGAAGCGCTCGAAGAACTCCACCAGCAGACGGCTGAGGCGGTCGGTGGGGTCGCGGTCCATGTTCAGTGCCCCCAGACCAGGCCCACGGCCCCGAAGGCCAGGGTGACGAGCCCGGAGCCGCGCAGAATGGCGGTCTCGATGCCGGGGCGGTCCAGGCGGCGGGCCAGGGCCGCGGCGCGGTGCAGGCCCCAGACGACCGCGCCCACGCTACAGGCCGTGCCCGCGGCGTAGGCCCCGAAGACCAGGGCCCCGGAGCGCCAGTCGCCCGAGTTCAGGGCGTAGCCGTACATGACCGCGGCGGTGGGGCAGGGCAGGACCATGTTCACGAAGCCCACCAGGAAGAGGCCCAGGGCCCCGAGGCGCAGCCAGCGGCGGCGGGCCGGGGAGAGGCCGCACCCCGCGCCGCAGGCCGGGCCGGAGTGGTCGTGGTCGGACGGGTGGTGGTCATGGTCGTCGTCATGGTCGTGATCGTGGTGGTGGTCGTCATGGTCGTCGTGGCGGTGCAGCCATTCGGGCCGGATCATCAGTACCAGACCGACCCCCATGAGGGCCAGCCCCATGAGGATGTCCAGGGCCTCGGCCACGGCCGGGGGGATGGCCGCGGCGGCCAGGCCCAGGGTGACGCCGAGGAGCAGGCAGGCCGCGGACGTGCCCAGCAGAAAGGCGAGGGTCAGCACGGCCACGCGGCGGCCGCTGGTCATGCCCGTGGTGAAGGGGGCCAGCACCAGCCAGGAGTGGCCGCACGGGCTCACTCCGTGGATGAGCCCGAGCACGAGGCTGGACTGGAGGGCGATCCAAAAGAGCGAGGCGTGGTCCATGGGCGGCGTTCCTTGGGGCGGAGGTTTTGTTTGAACTTCAAGATTTCATAGGGTGGGGTTGTTTGAATGTCAAGGTAAGTTGGGTGGGGATTTTTTGGGGGGCGGGGGTGAGGGGGCGGGGGAGAGGAAGGGGGATGGGAGGCGGCGCGGCGGGCAAGGGAGCCGGGGATGGGGGGAGCGGATGGGCGCGGACGAGCCGGAGGCGGGGCGGCCGTGGGGTCGACCGCGACCGTGGCGGCATCGGATGCGGCATGGGGCGACGATGCGGCGGACAAGGAACGCGCGGCGACGGCCCGGCCGATGCAAGCCACGGCCTGCGGTTCGACACCCACACCCGCCCCGCCGGGCCGGACGAG
>JBFWIY010000395.1:1584-3457 GCA_050255855.1 Desulfovibrionaceae bacterium | reverse complement strand
CGAGCTGGCTGTGGTTGCCGCCGTAGCGGATGGTGTAGGTCTTGGCCAGGTCGTGCAGCAGGGCCGAGGCCCGGGCCGTGCGCCAGTGCGCGTCCACCCCGCGCTCCACGGCCCGGCGGGTCACGTACTCCGCGATCCGGGCCACCTGGAGGCTGTGGCGCTTGATGTTGTCCAGCATGTCGAAGGCGTCCCACCAGCGGGCGCACTGGGCGTCGTCGGGCACGAGCCACGCCGGGTCGGGCCGGGACGCGGGCGGGATGGACAGGGGCGGTTGGGCGAGGCGCGTCATGATTTTTGTGGGCGGTTCCGGTGCGGGCCGCGGCGAGGGCCGTGTGCTCCCGGCGCAGCGCCGGGGAGCCGGGCGGGCCCGCCGCCGGGCCGGGACAGATGTTCGGGAAAACGCCCCGGAAGCCCCGCCGTGGCGTTGCTCGCCCGGGGCGGCGAATCCGGGGCGGGCGGCCCGGAGCCCCCGTGGTTCCGTGTCCCGTCCGGGAAGAAACCGTACCAGGAGAGCGGGAAAAATGCAAAAGCCGCCGGGGCCTGCGGGAACGGAAAAAAATGGGGCTCTTTCGGCCGGGGCGGATATTTCCCTTGAATTTCCCGGGGACCGGATGTAGAAGGTAACGTCACTGTATCGCACCGCCGGTTTCGGCGGCCCTGGCGATCCGTACCGACGGTGAAGACATGGGTGCATGCTTCACACAATCCCCCATGAGGAGGTTTTGTTCATGGCGCAGATCGAGTTCAAAGGCCAAAAGTTCGAGGTGGACGAGGACGGCTTCCTGCTTTCCTTCGAGCAGTGGTCGCCCGAGTGGGTCGAGTACGTCAAGGAGCAGGAAGGCATCGCCGAACTCTCCGACGACCACAAGAAGGTCGTGGAGTTCCTGCAGGACTACTACAAGAAGAACGGCATCGCCCCCATGGTCCGCATCCTCTCCAAGGTCACCGGCTTCAAGCTGAAGCAGATCTACGAGCTGTTCCCCTCCGGACCCGGCAAGGGAGCCTGCAAGATGGCCGGCCTGCCCAAGCCCACCGGCTGCGTCTAGGCCGTAAGGCTTTGCGGTTTTTCAAAGGCGGGAGCATGCTCCCGCCTTTTTCGTTTGATTCCACCCTGCATTCGGGCTATTCAGGGGCGTCTTTCATCCCGCGCCGGAGGTGTATGCACGTGAGCTTCCAGCTCCTCCAGAATTTCCGTGATCCCGAGCTCTGCAAGGGGCTCCTCGACAAACTCCACGCCCTGGTGGATGCCCCCTTCCGCTTCATGGAGGTCTGCGGCACCCATACCGTGGCCATCTTCCAGTCCGGCCTGCGCAGCCTGCTGCCCAAGGACGTGATCCACCTCTCCGGGCCGGGCTGCCCGGTCTGCGTCACCCACGAGGCCGAGGTCAACGCCTTCCTGGACCTGGCGGGCATGGACAAGGTGCGCATCGCCACCTTCGGCGACCTCATGCGCGTGCCCGGCCACCGCGGCCGCAACCTCAAGAACGCCACCAGCGAGGGGGCCCGCGTCAGCGTGGTCTACTCGCCCATGGACGCCCTCAAGCTCGCCGCGGACCGGCCGGACGAGGAGGTGGTGTTCCTGGGCGTGGGCTTCGAGACCACCGCCCCCACCGTGGCCGCCACCGTGCTCATGGCCCAGGCCCAGGGACTCAAGAACTTCTCCGTGCTCTCCTTCCACAAGCTCGTGCCCCCGGCCCTGGAGGTCCTGCTCAACGACGAGGGCGTGGCCATTGACGCCTTCGTGCTCCCCGGCCACGTCTCGGCCATCATCGGCATGCCGCCCTACGCGCCCATCGCGGCCAAGTACCGCAAGTCCGCCGCCGTCACCGGGTTCGAACCCGTGGACATCCTCCAGTCCCTGCTCTTCCTGGTG
>JBFWIY010000395.1:0-1484 GCA_050255855.1 Desulfovibrionaceae bacterium | reverse complement strand
GAGGCGGGCGGGGCCATCGCCGTGTCCACCGACACCTTCACCGTCACCCCCATCTTCTTCCCCGGCGGGGACATCGGCTCGCTCGCCGTGCACGGCACCGTGAACGACGTGGCCATGATGGGGGCCGAGCCCAAATGGCTCACCTGCGGGTTCATCCTGGAGGAGGGCTTGCCCATGGCCGACCTGGAGCGCATCGTGGCCTCCATGGGCCAGGCAGCGCGCCACGCCGGGGTCAACGTGGTCACCGGCGACACCAAGGTGGTGCCCAAGGGCGCGGCCGACGGCATCTTCATCAACACCACGGGCATCGGCCGCATGGTCAAGGACCCCGGCCCGGCGGGCGACCGCGCCCGGCCCGGCGACGCCGTGCTCATCAGCGGCACCATGGGCGACCACGGCCTGACCATCCTGGCCGCGCGCGAGGGCCTGGACCTGGCCGGCGGCGTCCAGTCCGACTCCGCGGCCCTCAACCACCTGATCCTCAAGCTGGTGCGCGGGCTCCCGGACGTGCACGTGCTGCGCGACCCCACCCGGGGCGGCCTGGCCACCACCCTGAACGAGATCGCGGGCAGCTCCCGCGTGGGCATGGAGCTCATCGAAGGCGACATCCCGGTGCTGGACGCCGTGCGCGGCGGCAGCTCGGTCCTCGGCCTGGACCCGCTCTACCTGGCCAACGAGGGCAAGTTCATCTGCATCCTGCCCGAGGCCCAGGCCGAACAGGCCCTGAAGATGATGCGCGCCGACCCCCTGGGCGAAGGCGCACGGCGCATCGGCACCATCACCGCCGACAACCCGGGCAAGGTGGTCCTGGTCACCGGCCTGGGCGGCCGCCGCCTGGTGGGCATGCTCGAAGGCGAACAGCTCCCGCGCATCTGCTAGAAGTCAAGACGCCTCCGGCGGCCGGGGGGAATCATTCCCCCGGACCCCCTGATTTGGCGCGTCAACCGAGGGACCCCGCAGCGGCGCGCTTCGCGCAGCCGTTGCGGGGTCCCTCGGTTGACGCGCCCCCTCGGGCCGGGGGAAGGCGAGAAGCGATCTTTTCGTGGGAAAATTGGGGCCGACGGCACGCCTTGGCGGCCGCTCGCGGCCCGGTCCCTCGCCTCTCCGCGCAGTCCGGCTCCATGCCCCACGGCCCAACAGCATGCCCCACGGCCCGGCCGGAAGGGCGTGCACGGGCCGCAGCGCCTTGGCGGCCTCCGCCCCACGGCCCGGCCCATCGCTCGAAATTCACCCATTCACTCCGTCGCTCAACACATGAATTTTCTGCGTGATCTAATGAAATGAGTAACTGCCCACTTGACTTGCCCGGGCGCTTCGGGTAAGAGGGGCGTATGACACCCGCCACCGACCACGGCTTTGGCCGCTTCTTTTTCTTCTTTAGCTTCTTTAGAAGCGCCTGTGGTCTGGGGGGGGCGAACTGAGCTGAACCGAAGTACGGAAAGCAAGGAAACACCCAACGGGCCGCAGGCGAGACAAGCCGGCGG
>JBFWIY010000394.1:0-3474 GCA_050255855.1 Desulfovibrionaceae bacterium | reverse complement strand
AGGGCCATGACCAGCGCGATCTGGATGGGCGTGCCGATGAGGGCCACGGCCCGCACCGGCCGCAGGTCCTTGAGGGAGAACTCCAGGCCCAGGGCGAAGAGCAGCAGGGCCACGCCGATCTCGGCCAACAGCTCGATCTCGTGGGTGCCCGAGACCGTGATGCCGCCCGTGTACGGTCCCACCAGCACGCCCGCCAGGATGTAGCCCAGCATGAGCGGCTGGCCGAGCCGCCGCGCCGCCAGGCCGCCCAGCAGGGCCGCCAGCACGATGATGACGATGTCGGAGGCGATGCCCATAGGATGCGGGGTGTTAGTGCGCCGGCTCCTCGATGGCCTCGCCGCGCGAGGTGAAGCTGATGCCCTGGCCCGAGGCCGTGCCGATCATCACCGACTCCACGATGGGCTCGTTCACCGGGACGTCCGACTTCCAGCGCACCACGAAGTTGGCCCCGGCCCCGCCCGCGCTGTCCTTTTCGTAGACCACGTACTCCGCCGTGCCCAGGGGGCCGAGCTTCGCGGGCTTGTCCAGATAGTGACGGATGAGCGTGCCCTCGGTGTCGAAGTAGTCCACCGAGGTCACGGTGATGCCGTGGGCCGCGTCGGTATTGCGCACGCTCAGGGTGATGGTCAGGTAGAACGGCTGTTTCTTGCTGGCGTAGTAGATGTGCGCGTAGGCGGGCACGTAGACGCTCTGCCCGGACAAGCCCCCGGCCAGGGCCGGGACCGTCAGGACCAGCAGCAGGGCGCAGGCCGACAGGCCGAGAAGCGATGCGGAGCGAGCGGGAGCCGGGAACATACGATCCTCCAGGACGACGCCCGGCGCGCTGCCGGGGTGATGCGACCGGATCGGGGCCGGGACACGGGCCGGGCCCCGGGGGAGACCCCGCATTCCTCCCTACCATCGAACCCCCGCCCCCACAACGAAAACCGGAAGCCCCCTCCCGGAGCGATTTGCGCCCCGGATTCGTCCGTTTCGTTCGGGGGAGTCCCCGTTTTTGACTTAAGTCAAATTTATTTTCGCGCCGCCATCGTATTTTGAAAATAGTATACCCCGTTTCCCGCCCCGGCCCGCGCGGCCGACCAGACCCAGGAGGGCCCCATGGGCAAGTGGCCGTTCCGACCGACCCTGTGGATCGTCATCGGCATGATCGTGGCCTTTCCGGTCTTCAGCATGACCTACTACACCATGGTCCGCACCTCGACCCCGGAATTCTGCTCCACCTGCCACGAGATCCGCCCCGCCTACCAGGCCTGGAAGACCTCCACCCACCGCAACAACGCCCAGGGCATCGTGGCCGACTGCATGGACTGCCACCTCCCCGCCCCCCACGACACCGTCAACTTCTTCTACGCCAAGACCCTGCACGGCCTGAAGGACATCGTGGTCCACCTGGCCACCGGCGGCGACACCTACGACCGCGCCGAGGAGCGCCTGGCCGCCTACCAGTCCATCTCCTCGGCCCAGTGCCAGAAGTGCCACCGCAACATCCTGAACATCCCCAACAACCGCGGGGCGATGCTCGCCCACCAGAGCGTCCTCTACGCCCGACCCGGCTACGAAAAGGACTGCACCGACTGCCACCGCAACCTCGTCCACGTGGACCGCGCCCAATACCAGTACAAGCAGTACGCCCCGCCCTACCGGGCCACGGGCCTCGCCGCCGCCGTCCTGGCCCTGCCCCGATAGCAACCGAATTTTCCGTGCAACATTTTCCGCTCAACCAACGTCCGGAGGGAGAACCGACATGAACCGCGCCTACCACAAGATCCCGCGCCTGAACCCGGGCCGGGCCGTGGCCCTGGTCGCCGCGCTGGTCCTGGCCGCCCTGGCCCTGGCCATGCTGGCCGCCGGGCCAGCCGCCGCCCAGAACTACCCGAAAGTGAAGGAATACCGCATCGAGCGCGCCACCTCGCCCTACGCCGTGGCCTGCATCGAATGCCACAAGAAGACCACCCCGGGCATCTTCGCCGACTGGGCCGCCTCGGGACACGCCCAGTCCAACATCTCCTGTCTGGACTGCCACCAGGCCGACCCCGCCGACCCGGACGTCTCCCGGGCCCACGACAAATACTACCAGCGCTCCGACCTCCCCTACGGCTCCGCCGAATACAAGATCCCCGTGGCCGCCGCCGTCACCCCCAAGGACTGCTCCCGCTGCCACCCCGACGAGGTCACCCAGTACTCCCGCAGCAAGCACGCCAACACCCTCCAGCTCATCTGGAAGATCGACCCCTGGCTCAACAAGGGCATGAACTCCGACAACGAGCGCAAGGTCGGCTGCTACGCCTGCCACGGCACCATCCTGGCCACGGACCAGAACGGCGACCTCAGCCACGAGACCTGGCCCAACGTGGGCGTCGGCCGCGTCAACATGGACGGGTCCCTGGGCTCCTGCACCAGCTGCCACACCCGGCACCGCTTCTCCGTCATGGAGGCCCGCAAGCCCGAGGCCTGCGGCCAGTGCCACCTCGGCCCGGACCATCCGCAGATCGAGATATTCACCGAATCCAAGCACGGCGACATCTACGCCGCCTTCGGCGACACCTACAACTGGAACGCCGCCCCCGGCACCTGGACCCCGGGCGTGGACTACCGCGCCCCCACCTGCGCCGCCTGCCACATGTCCGGCTCCGGCAGCGTGGCCTCCAGCCACGACGTCACCGAACGCCTGAGCTGGGAGCTCCAGGCCCCGCTCACCGTCCGGCCCTCGGAATTCGCCGCCTTCCCGGCCAAGACCGACTGGAAGACCGAACGCGACAAGATGAAGCAGGTCTGCGCCCAGTGCCACGCCACCTCCTGGATCGAAGGCTTCTACGCCAACCTGGACAAGGACGTGGCCGAATACAACGAGGTCTACTTCAAGCCCGCCAAGGCCAAGCTCGACGAACTCTACGACAAGGGCCTGCTCGACAAGACCCGGTACTTCGATGAAAAGTTCGAGGTGGAGTTCTACGAGCTCTGGCACCACGAAGGCCGCCGCGCCCGCATGGGCGCCTCCATGATGGCCCCGGACTACGCCTGGTGGCACGGGTTCTACGAGTGCAAGAAGCGCTATAACGAACTCATGGAAATGGCCAAGGACATGCTCGACAAGAACGAAAAGGCCTACGTCTACCCCAACTACCCCAACGCCACCGGCTCCACCGAAAAGCCCAAGGCGCTGTTCAAGTAACCGACAGGGGGCCTTGCCCCACGACAAAAGGGCCGCCCGGAGGGGCGGCCCTTTTGTCGTGGGGCAAGGGGAGGGAGAGGAAGAGCCGGGGGAGGGGAAAACCCCCTCTTGAGGAGAGGGGGTATTCCCCTCCCCCGGACCCCCTCCCCTTTCCCCCAGACCTTTTTGGTTGGGGGTGGGCGTGGTTCCGGTTCTGTTGTCTGGCCCGGCCGCCGGAGGCTTCCCCCGACTCGTTCTCCTACCGCACCAGGGTGAGGAGCATCTTGAAGGGTTGGCGGGCCTCCAGGCCGTGGGGGACCCCG
>JBFWIY010000393.1:0-3474 GCA_050255855.1 Desulfovibrionaceae bacterium | reverse complement strand
TGAACATCGGCATGCTGGCCTGCGTGTCCCTGGTGCCCTTCACCACCCAGCTCTACCACCTGGACGTGGAGGGCCGCACCGCGGACGTGCTGTTCGCGGCCAACCTGCTGCTGGTCGGCCTGTTCCTGCTGGGCTCGTGGGTCTGCGCGGTGCGCACCGGGCTGCTCGGCCCGGAGGTCACGGCGCAGGACGCGGCCCGGGGCACGCGGCTCAACCTGGCCATGCCCCTGGCCGCGCTCCTGGCCCTGGGCCTGGCCTTCGTGACGCCGGGCTGGTCCTCCCTGGCCTTCCTCACCATCCCGCTGCTGCTGCGCGCCCTGCACCGCTGACCATGCTGCCCCGCCTCGTCTCGGCGCGCCTGCGCCTGCGCCCCCTGGAGCCCACGGACGCCCCGGCCCTGCTGGCCCATCTGGCCGACGACCGCGAGGCCGTGGAGCGCACCGCGGCCATCCCCTGGCCCCTCACCGAGGCGGACATGCGGGCCTGGATCGCCCGGGTGGGCCGCGACGCCCCCCTCGGCATGGTCTTCGCCGTGACCCGGCGCTCGGACGGGGTGCTGCTGGGCGTGGCCGGGCTGAGCTGGCCCGCGGAGGGGCCGCCCGGGGGCCACGCCGGGGTGGTGGAGGTGGGCTACTGGATCGGGCGGGCCCACTGGGGCCGGGGCCACGCCACCGAGGCCCTGGGCCTGCTGCTGGACCAGGGACGCCTCCTGGGCGCGCGGGAGGCCGCGGCCGTGACCTTTGCGGGCAATGCGGCCTCGGAGCGGGTGCTGGAGAAGAACGGCTTTCACCGCACGGGCGCGGCCGAGCGCTGCTACCCGGCGCGCGGCGGGGTGCGCCGGGTGACGCTCTGGGCGCTGGTGCTCTGAGGGCGCGGGGTCCCGCGGCCCACGGCTAGATATCGATGTCCGGGATGAGCCAGTCGTGCGGCCCGTTCCAGCGGTCGCCGTCGGACGTGAAATAGGGATCGTTTTCGATGGGACGGTAGCCGTTGCCCTGCCGGACGAGCCCGCCGAAGCCGGTGGTCCCGCCGGAATCCTTGCGCCGCACGTTCTCCAGCTCGTGGTTGGCCAGGATGCGCGAATCGGCGTCCCGCACGCTCAGGGTGTCCTGGCCGTCGCCCGCGCCCACCGTCAGCTCCCGGGCTGAGCCCACGTCGATGTGGTCGTTGTCCGCCCCCGTGGCGATGGAGGAGTCGACGGCCAGGCCCACGCGCACGGTGTCCCGGTCCGAAGTCGCGGTGGCGTCGGGGCGCTGGGCCGCTTCGTCGTCTTCGTCGCCGGCGTCGGTCCCGGCCACGATGTGGGAGTTCAGGAGCAGGCGGGTGACGACCAGATCGTCGCCGCCGCCCATCTGGATGCTGCTGCCCCAGATGCGGTAGGCCCCGATGGTGTCGTCGCCGCCGTTCAGGGGGTCGTCCAGCGGATCGGTGACGATGCTGGAGTCCAGGATGTCGTAGGCCGACAGGGTGTCGTTCCCCGCGCCCATGTCGGTGCTGGAGCGCTGCACCACATAGGAGCGGATGGTGTCGTTGCCGTCGCCGGTGTCCACCTGGGACTCTTCGATGTTGTAGACGTTGAAGCGGTCGTCGCCCTGGCCGGAGTTCACGGTGGACCGCTGGATTTCATACAGCTTGAAACGGTCGTTGCCGTCGCCGGTGTCCACGATGGAGCCATCGATCTCGTACAGGTCGAAGGAGTCGTTGCCCGCGCCCGTGGTCACCTGGCCGCCCAGGATCTGGTAGCCGGAGATGTGGTCGTTGTCCCGTTCCGCTCCGGTCCCGCCCGCCGCCTCGTCCGCGTCCGGATCCACGTCCGGGTCCGCCCCGGTGTTCACCTGGCTGTCCCGGAGGCTGTAGAAGGAGAGGCTGTCGTCGCCCGCGCCGAGGTTGATGCGGTTGCCCACCAGGTCGTAGCCGGAGACCTTGTCCGCGCCGTCGCCCATGGACACGTCCGCGTCGGTGAGGTTGGCCTTCACCGTGTCGTTGCCCTGGCCGCCGATGATCTCGCCGCCCTCGTAGTCGTAGGCCTGGAGGCCGTCGTTGCCCGCGCCGAGGTCCACCTTGGTGTTGGTGATGGCGCCGCCCTTGACGCGGTCGTCGCCCGCGCCCAGGTCCAGCCTGCTGTTGCGCAGGGTGTTCACCAGGACCACGTCCCGCCCGGCCCCGCCGGTGTAGTTGAGTCTGTTGGCCTGCATGGAGAACACGCCGTTTTCGCCGTCGCCGCCGCTGAGGGTCATGCCGCTCAGGTCGCGGCCCACGAAGAGCTCGTCGCCCTCGCCGCCGTCCAGCCCGTTGGCCACGTCGTAGCCGCCGCTCTCGTTCCGGAGCAGCCGGTAGGCGTCCGCGCCGCCCAGTTCGATGTATTCCGGATCGGCCCCGTTCCGCTCGATCATGACCAGGGTGGCGGCGCGCGTGGTGTCGCCTTCCGTGATGCTGCCGTCGCCCACCGTCACCTTGGCCCCGTCGGAGCGGGTCATGGCGCCCCAGGCGTTGAGCATGGCGTATTGGGGACCTTCCTCGTCCGGGGCGGCGGTCGTTCCGGCGGCGTTGGCGGCCAGCTCGGCGGCCTCGTCGGAGACCTCCACCTGGTCCCCGGCGGCGGCCCGGGGCGCGGTTTTGGCGTCGGCGTCGGTTCGGGGATTGGAGGCGGAGGCGGCGGTCTGCGCCACCAGGGACGAATCCTGCAGCGGGGTGTACTGGCCGGTGATGATCATGTTCGCTCCCCTGGCACGGGTTGTTATGCACTTATCGGCATAACAACAAGAAATCTTGAGGGGAAAATAGTGAGATGATGTATTTTCCAGGAGACTCCGCGCCGGGGGCCGGGGATCACACCCAGGAGTTCCAGCCGTCGCCGTCCGGCCGCCAGACGAAGTCGCTGGCATAGCGCGGGGTGAGGGCCTGTGGGCGTCGGGGCGTCTCCTCGGCCTCGGGCTCCGGCAGCAGGTCCTCCAGGGTGATGGGCTCGATGGTGACGCGCTCCATGGACTGGCCGAACCCGCCGTCCGCCAATGGCCCGCGCAGGATCAGATGGTCGTCGCCCTCTCCGCCGTCGAGCCGCAGATTCTTGCCGGAGCCGATCTCCACGGTGTCGTTGCCCGAGCCGGTGGCGATGCGGGAGTTTTCGGCCCGGCCCACGCGGACGGTGTCCCTGTCGCCGGACTTGGCGCCGCCTTCCCGCACCGAGACGCCGGTCTCCAGGTCGGACCCGAAGACCTGCTCGGCGGTCAGCGAATCGCGCCCGTCGCCCATGCGGATGCGGCTGTTCTTGATGGTTCCGGTGGTGATGGTGTCCCTGCCGCCGCCGGATTCGCCGGGGGCGTTGGGATCGCCGTCCGGGTCGTCCGCCATGGCCGCGTCGCTGCGGCCGTCGGTGCGGATGGTGGAGTCGTTGATGGCGTAGTCCACCTTCAGGGTGTCCCGGCCGCCGCCCATGCCCACGGTGGAGTGTTCGATCCGGAAGGCGTCCACGGT
>JBFWIY010000392.1:0-3474 GCA_050255855.1 Desulfovibrionaceae bacterium | reverse complement strand
TCGGGCCGCCGTGTCGGCCGCCGCCTGCGCCGCGCCGGAGCCGGGCGGCCAGGCGGCCGGGCAGGGCCAGGAGCCGGGGCAGCCAGGCCCCGTACAGGGCGGCGTAGAGCAGGGCGACCATGGCCCAGAGCACGCCCAGGTCAAAGGCCGGGGTGGGAATGGTCCAGGCCCCCAGGCGCTTGAACGGGGCGAAGAAGTGGGCCCGGCCCAGGCGCGAGTCCGGGCCGTGGCAGATGGGCGCGGCCAGCTGCACCACCCGGTCGCCGGAGCGGCGCAGGTCGCGCAGGGTGTTGGTGTTCAGCGCCAGCCGGGTGATGGCCCGGTTGTGGTGGGCGGACTCCAGGCGGTCCAGGGCGGCCTTGCCCCCCAGGGCGTCGGCCCGGGCGGTCTTGGCCGCCTCCAGCCGCTCGGCCGCGGCCCGGCCCTGGGCGTTGAAGTGGACCTGGGCCTCCTTGAGGTAGCGCTTGACCCGCAGCATGGTCTCCCGGTCGAAGTCCCGGGGGGTGATCCGGGCCGGGTCCAGCTCGGCCGCGGCCGCCGGGTCCAGGCCGGTCTCGGCCGCCAGCTCGCGGACCTCCCGGGCCAGGATGCGCAGGCCGCGCTCGGTGTCCGCGGCCTTGTCCGGCCCGTCCGGGGCCAGGAAGGGCTGGTCCGCCAGGGCGCGCAGCTCGGGCAGCCGCCGGTCGGTCTCGTAGCGCGTCTGGCGCTTGGCGCAGTCGTCGGCGAAGAAGGGGACCATGTAGGCGTTGTCCATGTACTGGGCCGTGACCAGGGCCTCGTAGCCCCAGCGCGAGGGCATCAGGTCCGCCACCAGGGGCGTCCGGGCGTTGCCCGCGTCCACGGGCGCCAGCTCGTCCAGGGGCACCACGGCCCCGCCCAGCATCATCTGGGGCACGAGGATGAGCGGGATGAGGATGTAGATGGTCACGGCCGAGCGCATGGCCGCCGAGATGTTGAGCCCGAGCACGCAGGAGACCATGGCGCAGGAGAAGAGCGTGAACCAGGTCCGGGGCAGGAAGTCCGGCACGTCCAACAGCCCGTTGGCCACCACGGCGTACACGGCCATCTGCAGGGCCGAGACCAGGGCCAGGTACAGGGTCTTGGCGGCCACGTAGCTGGGCCAGCTCAGGTGCAGGAAGCGCTCGCGGCGCAGGATCTTGCGGTCGCGGTTGATCTCCTCGGCGCTCACCGAGAGCCCCACGAACAGGGCCACGATGACGCTGATGAAGAAGAACACCCCGAGGTTGTCGTTCTCCCCGAACACGTAGTGCGCGCCGGGCGGGCCCATGGCCACCAGGGCCACCAGGGCGGCCAGCAGCGGCGGCTCCAGCACGTTGATGCCCATGTACTGGCGGTTGGCCAGGCGGCCCTTGAGGGTGCGCAGGAAAAAGACCCCGAGCTGCCCCAGGCGGCCGGGCCGCCACAGGCGGCGCTTGGGCTCCACGGGCGCGGCGGATTCGGCCGACCCCGTCGCGGCCGCGGCGCGCTCCCGCTCCCGCACGTACATCCGGTGCCACTGCTCGGCCGGGACCAGCCGGGAGCGCGTGGCGCGGCCGGACTCGTCCGTGGCCTTGGCCTCGATGATCTCGAAGAGCTGTTCCGGGTTCACGCTGCCGCAGTGCGGGCAGGCGTACTCCTCCATGCCCGCCTGGTGGATGGCGGTGCGGAAGTGCACGATGGCGTCCAGCGGGTTGCCGTCCCAGATGGGCCGCCCGCCCTGGTCCATGACCCAGAGCACGTCGAACATCTTGAAGATCTGCGACGAGGGCTGGTGGATGACCGCGATGACCAGCCGCCCCTTGGCCGCCTGGGCCTTCAAGAGGGCCATGACGTTCTCGGAGTCGGCCGAGGAGAGGCCCGAGGTGGGCTCGTCCACAAAGAGCACCGGGGGCTCGCGGATGAGCTCCAGGGCGATGTTCAGGCGCTTGCGCTGGCCGCCGCTGATGGTCTTCTCCAGGGGCGAGCCCACCTTGAGGTCCGCGGTCTCCAGCTGGCCCAGCTCGTCCAGCACGGCGCGCACCCGGGCCCGGCGTTCGTCGTCGGAAAGATTGGCCAGGCAGAGCCGGGCCGCGTAGTCCAGGTTCTGGAAGACCGTGAGGTCCTCGAAGAGCAGGTCGTCCTGGGGCACGTAGCCGATGACGCCTTCCAGGCGGTGCGGTTCGGCGTGCAGGTCCACCCCGCCCACGGTGACGCGGCCCGAGTCCGGGCGCATCTGGCCGGAGAGGATGCCGAGCAGGGTGCTCTTGCCCGCGCCCGACCCGCCCATGACCCCCACCAGCTGGCCGCCGTGCACGCAGAAGCCGAAGTCGTGCAGGCCGTTGTCCGAGCCGGGATAGCGGAACTCCAGGTGCTCGCCCCGGAAGGCCAGGCCGTGGCCCGAGTCCGGGTCGCGGTTCAGCGCCGCGGCGATCTCCGAGCTGTAGATCCGCTCGCCCCGGCCGTCGCGCACGATGGCCCCGGGCCGCAGCAGCCGGGCCGAGCCGGGCGGGACCTCCAGGGAGTCCAGGGACACGCGGCCCCCGCGCGCGGCCAGGAAACAGGCGTCCGCCTCGGGCACGGCCAGCACCACGAAGGAACCCTGGAACCCCGGCCGCCGCAGCACCGCCGCCCCATCGGCTTCCGGCCCGGCGGCTTCCAGCCCGCTCCCCTCCGGCGGATTGCACCACAGCACATGGGCCCCGCGCGGCCCGGAGACCGGGTCGGCCAGGCGGCGCAGGTCCTCGAACCCGCCGTGGGGGATGCCCAAGGCATGGGCCACGGTCCGGGCCAGGGCCGGGCCCGCGCCGCCCGCGTCCCCGGTCTCGTGCCCGGTCTCGTGTTCGGTTTCGGGCTCGTCCCCGTCTCCGGCCGCGCTGAGCTCCAGGAAGCGCAGCACCAGCACGTACTGCTCCACCCGCGGCAGCCGGGCCTTGAGGCCCTCGGCCACGGCGGCGGCGCGCTGGCGGCGCATGGCCTGGTCCGCGTCCTCGTGCAGGGAGGCGGCCGTGTCGTAGAGGTCCAGGTAGGGCTCGGGATCGGCCAGGCGCAGATGCCCGGTGAGATAGGCCCCCACCCTGCGGCGCGAGGCCTCCCGCCCGGCCTCGGCCAGCCCGGCGGCGCGCAGGGCGAAGAGGTTCAGGATGGCGTTGAGCAGGATTTCGGTCATGGCGGATCCGGGGCGCGAACCGGGCGGCGCAACGGCGGCGGCGTGGCCCCGGGAGGTCCGGGGAATGGCGCATCCTACCCGAGCCGGACGGGCGGGGTCAAGAATCAAGTCCTTTCTTTTGAGGATGTTCCGGCGGCGACAGGTCCAGACCCGGGCCCCGGCCCGGACCTCGGCCCGGACCCTGGCCCGGCCCCGAATCCGACCCCGGACTCAGATCTGGAAGCTGATGTAGTCGTACCCGGAGATGGACACGTGGGTCACGCCGCGGGCCACGCTGTTCAGGAGCTTGAGCCCCAGCCCGCCCAGCTCGGCCCGGCTGGCCGAGAACA
>JBFWIY010000391.1:0-3481 GCA_050255855.1 Desulfovibrionaceae bacterium | reverse complement strand
AGCCGCTCCCGCAGGGCCCAGCGCCGCCGTTGCAGGTCGGTGACGTCGCAGGCCAGGCACAGGACCTGGGTGGGGCGGCCCGCCTCGTCCCAGGCGCAACCGCCCGCATGGACGATGAAATCCATGCACACCCCGTCCCGGCAGACATGGACCTGCCCGCGCGATACGCCCCCGCCGCCCTGGAACGCCTTCCCGCACGGACAGCCCGGGCAGGGGGCCTCGCGCCCGTCCCGGGCCTCGTGGCAGCGCTGCCCCACCCACGGGCCGCAGAGATCCTGGTGGATCCGGTTGGCCCAAAGCACCCGGAGGTCGGCGTCCACCACCCAGGCCGCCACGGGCAACGCGCCATAATACTCGGCCAGACCAGACAACAGCTCCCCTCCCGAAGAACGCTCCCTCCCCGCGGCCGACTCGCGAGCCAGGACATACCCCCCAAGCACCTCGCCGTGCTCGGTGCGGTCGGGCAGGCAGAGCACGTCCATAAGGCGCTCCCCCTGGGGAAGCGCCAGTGTCAACCGCTCCGCATACACCCGCTCCCCGGTCAGGACCCGGCGCAGCAGCGGCTCCACCTGCCGGGAGCACTCCGCGCCCAGGAGCTGGCGCACCGGGTGGCCGATGCAGCCGTCCCGGCCCACCCCGCAGGCCTCCTCGAAGAGCGCGTTGGCGAAGCGGCAGATCCCGTCGGCGTCCACGTAGTGCACGTGCTGGCGGAGGTTGTCCGCGATGACGCGCAGCTGGCGGTAGGCCGCGGCCTCGCCCCGCCGGGCCCAGCGCGCGTCCTCCGCCCGGAGCACCGCGCCGATGCTCCCGGCGAACCGGCCCTGCCCGTCGAACCAGGGCAGGCTCTCCAGCAGGGCGGAGACGCCCCGGCCCTGGCGGCTCAGGAGCATGCCGTCCCGCCACACGCGCGGCCCGAACCCCTGCCGCGCCAGGTCCAGCCGGAACTGCCGGGCCGTGCCCGAATCCAGGAAATCCGTCAGCGGGCGGCCGAGCATCTCCGTCTGCCCGTAGCCCAGCAGCCGCGCCAGGGAGGCGCTCACGAAGGTCAACAGGCCGGCGGGATCCACCTGCCAGACCCCCTCGTGCAGGGCCTCCACCAGGGTCTGGTGGAGTTCCGCGTTCCGAAGCAGGCGCAGCTGGTCCTCGTGCGCGTCGGTCTTGTCGCCGAGCATGCCGAACAGCCGGTAGAACTCCCCACCCCCGTCCGGAAGACGCACCAGGCGCAGGTCCATCCAGCGGCTCCCGCCCCCGGGCCGCTGGTGCAGGAACCCCTGCTGGACGCTCTCCGCCTCGCCGGTCTCCAGGCGACGCAGGCTGTCGCTCCAGAAATTCTGGCCCAGGCCGGACAGCAGCCGGCGCAGGGACACGCCCGGCAGCTCATCCAGAGGACACTCCAGCAGGCGGGCCAGCCCGGGGTTGGCCTCCAGGAGCACGCCGTCCCGCATGCAGATGCACATGCCCAGGGAGGAATTCCGCACCATCAGATCCAGATCGCGCTGGAAACGACGGAAATGCGGCCCCAGAAACCGTGCCCGCTCCAGCTCGGAATCCGGCCGGGGCTCATGGAGCGCCTGCACCAATCTGGGAAAGATCTCCGGACAATGCAGGACGGCCCGTTGCACGTCATGGGACAGCTTGCCGTCCATGGCCAGGAGCGTGTCCGAATCGATCCCCAGAATGTTGGCCAACGCCACCAACTTCGTGGCGGAAAGCGACGCCTGCTCCCCCCGCTCGATCTTGCTCAGGTAGGAATGATGAATACCGAGGCGACGGGCCACACCACGGATGGAATAACCGGGATCGTTGGCTTGCAGGGCCTTCCGTTTCTCGCGAACATAGTCACCGAACAGCTTGCCCATACCCCGTCCTTGGTCTTGGCATCATGACGTCTACAATAAAGTAGCCATTCAGGCCAAGGCAAGGCAGCGCCTACTGAAGAGGCCATATCTCGCGGGTGATTCGAGGCGGAAAGGCAAGGGGCGCGGGAGGCGGGAAAAGACGCAGACGACCGGGTCCCTTCGGCCGGGTCTCCCCCATCCGAAACGGCGGCGGCATGCCGCGGGTCGCGCGACCGCCGGGCGGCCCCGCGACCCCCCCTCGGGCCGAAGGCGTCAGGCCTGAAGCTCGTGCATGAGATCATCCAGCCGGGCGGTCATGTCCGCCAGGTTGCGCACGGCCTGGGCGGCCTCGGCCATGCCCCGGGCCGAGTCCCCGGCGATGTGGTTGACCTCCTCCACGGCCCGGTTGACCTGCTCCGAGGCGGCGGACTGCTCCTCCGAGGCCGTGGCGATGCTCCGCACCTTGTCGGCGGTCTCCTCGGCCAGCCCCACGATGGAGTCCAGGGCCTTGCCGGAGTCGGCGGCCTGCTCCCGGGCCCGGCCGGTGGCCTCGTCGGCCGAGGCCATGTGCTCCATGTTGCGCCGGGTGGAGGCCTGGATGGTGGAGATGCGCTGCTCCACCTCCTTGGTGGCGCTCATGGTCTTCTCGGCCAGCTTGCGCACCTCGTCCGCCACCACGGCGAAGCCCCGTCCGGCCTCGCCGGCGCGGGCGGCCTCGATGGCGGCGTTCAGCGCCAGCAGGTTGGTCTGGTCCGCAATCTCGTTGATGACCACGATGACCTGGCCGATGGAGTTGGCCTGGCGGTCGAGCTCCAGCATGTCCCCGTGCAGGCGGGAGGCGATCTCGTTCACCTCGGTCATGGTGCCGTCGGCCTGGCGCACCACGCCCGCGCCCTCCTCGGCCCGGCCCTTGGTGTTCTCGGCGCTGGTCGCGGCCACGGTGGCGTTCTCCGCGATCTCCATGATGGTGGCGTTCATCTGCTCCATGGCCGTGGCGGTCTCGGCCATGCGGTCCTTCTGCGTCTCCGCGCCCCGGCTCGCCAGGGCGACCTCCTCGGTGAGCCGCCGGGCGGCCCCGGCCAGCTCCGCGGAGATGTCCCGGGCGCGGCCGGCCACGTCCAGGATCTTGTCCAGCAGCCGGCGCACCTGGACCTCCTGCTCCTGGGCGGCCTGGGAGGCGCTCTCGGCCCGGTCGGCCTGGGCCAGGGCCTCCTCCTCCTTGAGCCGGACCGCCTCGATGATCTCCTGCAGCCGGGCCACCATGCGCGTGATGTCCCCGCGCAGTTCGTCGAACTCGCCGATGAGGCCGCGCCCGGCGTCGGCCGCCAGGTCGCCCTCGGCCACGGCGCTGGAGTAGCTGCGCAGGGCCATGAGCGACCGGGTGATGCCGCGCACCACCAGGAGCAGCACCAGGGCCACGCCCACGGCCGCGCCCACCTCCACCACCAGGGACACCCAGCCCAGCCGGGCGGTCTTGGCCGCGCGGGTCTCGGCGTAGTGGGCGCGCATCTCCTGGATCTTGGGCTCCAGCTGGCGCGCCGTGGCCACCAGGTCGGCGTCCAGGGCGGCCAGCTTCTGGTCCGCGGCCACGTAGGCGTCGAAGGCGGCGGAGAACTTCTTCAGCTTGTCGCCGATGTCGGTCC
>JBFWIY010000390.1:0-3504 GCA_050255855.1 Desulfovibrionaceae bacterium | reverse complement strand
ATCTCCCCGGGGTGGCGGAACTGCTCGCCGAAGAACACGGCCTCGGCCACCAGCTGCCGGGCCGCCTTGGGGGCCAGGGGCTGGCCCTCGGGCCGCCAGGCCCCGGGACGCGGGGCGTCCTCGTACCCGGAGTCCAGGAAGAGCGAGCCCGCCGGGGCGGGACGGGACAGCAGGTCGGGATACATCACGGGAAAGATGATGAGCATAGGGTCTCCCGGCTAGGGTTGCGGCTCGGGGCCGTCGTCGTTGTCGCCGCGGCGGTCGCCGTCGGGCTCCTCGGGCCCGGGGTCGGGCTCGAAGCGGGGGCACAGCCCCTCGCAGGCGGGCAGCCGCAGCACGCACAGCCCGCCCAGGAAATGCACGCAGCCCGGGCCGTCGTCCACGTCGGAGGCGAGGTAGTCGCCGCAGTCGCGGGCCCCGGCCATGAGCCCGTCCATGCGCCGCCGCCAGATGCCCGCGGCGTCGGACTGGTCGAGCCCGAAGGCCTCGGCCCGGTCCACAAAGGCCTCGAAGGCCGCCTCCCAGGACTCCAGCACCACGCAACGGAACCCGGCGTGGTAGCCGGGGTTGAGGCGCTCCTCGTAGAGGCAGCGCCCCCGGTGGTGGTGGCGGCAGGCGATGCCGGGAAGCCTGAGGACGTTGTTCATGGGCTGGTTCCGCGCGCCCCGGCCGCGGCCGCAACGCATCCGTCCCCATACCTTCTTTCTCCGGCGGCGTCGACACCCCCGCGCCCTGGTTCCCGGGCCGGAAATGGCCTCACAACCCCTTGAAAACGCGGTCAAGATTCCTGCTCCCCCAGGCTTGACCTGGGCCAATGCGGGGTGTAAGGTCCACCCTCACACAACCCTGGAGGCACTATGTTCGGTCTTGGCATATGGGAACTCGTCCTGATCCTGCTCATCGTGGTGCTGATCTTCGGGGCCAACAAACTGCCCGAGGTGGGGGCCGGCATCGGCAAGGCCATCCGGAACTTCAAGAAGGCCACCGGCGAGCCCGAAGAGATCGACGTCACGCCCCAAAAGGATGCGGTCGAGGACAAGAAGAAGGAGTCTTAGGCCCGCTCCGGCGATTTCGATCGTCGTCATGTCGCAAAAAGGCCCCGGCGCTTCGGCGTCGGGGCCTTTTGCATTCCTTCCGGAAAGGCCGCGCCCGGCGCGCCCGCTCAGCCCGCGGCCCCGTTGCCCGTGCCGTTGCCGTTCTCGCCCAGGGGGATGAGGGAAAAGCCGATGAGCACGTAGTCCACCTCGCTCCACAGGGTGACCAGGGCGGTGAGCCCGATGAGGATCATGCGCGAGACCGGGTAGGCCACGCCCAGGCTCTGCTCGGCCATGACGAAGAGCACCAGGGCGATCTGGCAGACCGTGGTGCCCTTGCCCAGCCAGGTGGGGCAGATGCGGTTCTTCACCTCCACGCCGAAGACCTGCATGAGCACCAGCCCGCCCACGATGATGGCGTCGCGGCTGACCACCAGGATGGTGAGCCACTTGGGCAGCCAGTTCTGCATGGTCAGGCAGATGAAGGAGGTGTCCAGCAGGACCTTGTCGGCCAGGGGGTCGAGCATGCTGCCCAGGCGCGAGCGCTGGTGCAGCAGGCGGGCCAGGATGCCGTCCAGGGCGTCGGTGAGCCCGGCCACGGCGAAGAGCAGCCAGGCCAGGTCGAACCGCTGCTGCACGTAGGCCATGACGAACCCGGGCGTAAGCAGAATCCTCGACACCGTCAGCAGGTTGGGAATGGTCCAGTTGCTGTCGCGCAAGACTCCCCCTGCGTTATGGCGTCACGCCGGGCCCGGACGGGACGGACGGGATTCCGGCGGCGGGCGCGGGCCCCGCGACCGGAACCGAACCCAGGGTGTAGGTCAGGCCGCGACCGGCGAGATAGTCCTCCAGCCGCGCCTTGAGCCCGGCCGGATCGCGCACCGCGAGGTCCCAATGGGCGGTGACGCCCTCGCTGCGCATCTGGAGGTCCAGGAGCTGGGCGCGGGCCACCAGGGCGTCCCAGCCGGAAATTTCGCGGTCGAACTCCAGGGCCCCGTCCGGCACGAACCAGCCCGAGACCGTGAGCAGCACGCCCCCGCCCGACGCGGCGGCGGTCGGGCGGCTCTGGGCGAAGTAGCGCGGCCACAGGGCCAGCCACAGGCCGCCCATGTCCGCGGCGTTGGCGGCCCAGGCCCCGGCGTCGGAGTGCAGCTCGCCCCGCAGCAGGTCGGCGGAGACGCGGCTCACCAGGAGCTCGGGCCGCGCCCCGGGGGTGGGCGTCATGCCCGTGAGCCGCACCATGTCCGTGAGGGCGGCGGTGTCCTCCGGGGTGAGCCCGGCCCCGGGCGCGAGCCCGATGGCCAGGGGCCGGTTGCACGTGGCGGCCAGGCCGAGCCCGGCCAGGTCGTCGCGCAGCTGGCGGCGGTTCACCTCCACGCCCAGGGAGAGCTCGAAGCCCTCCGGGGTGTGGCGGGAGGAAAGTTCGGTGTAGCCCTGCACGTAGCGCCCGGCACGGGGGCCGAACAGGGCGGCCAGCGAGGCCCGGCGAGTCTCGTCCAGGGGGCAGGGGGACAGCTCCGCCGCGGTGTCGGCCACGGCCTGGGCGAAGCCCTGCTCCTGGGCCTTCTGGCGCAGGCCCGTGGCGGTGTCGGTCTCCTCCCGGGGCACGAACACGGTGACTTCGGTCTGGGCCGAGGCCGAGGCCGTCCAGGGGGCGAGGCAGAGCACGGCGGCCAGCAGCGCCGCCGGGATCAGGAGGCTGCGGGGGCTCATGGAATCTCCTTGGCGGGTTCGGGGCCCGGCGCGGCCGGCGCGGCCGGAGCCGGAGCGGCCAAAGCCGGAGCGGTGGCCGGGGCGGGGGCGGCCGGAGTGGACGCCGCCGCGGACGAGGCCGCCGTCAGGTCCGTGCGGTCCAGGAGCACCACCAGCGGACTGAGCGGCCGGTCGCCCCGGGCGGCGAAGCTGCTGCGCATGAGGTCCCCGTCGGCCTGGGAAACCACCAGGTCCGAGCCGCCCGACACGGCCAGGGCGCGCACGTACAGGGGCGAGGCCCCCAGGCGTCCGGCCACGCGCGGATCGGTGCGGTCGGCGATGAACAGGGCCAGGCCCTGGCCCGTGGCGGCGCTGCGGCCCACGCAGAAGGCCCCGTAGGCCCCGAGCCCAGCGGCGTCCACCACGCGCTGGAGCCAGGCCGGGCGCAGGCCCAGGCCCCGGGCGTCCACCAGCACGCCGGTGTAGCCGCCCAGCTCGGCCATGGAGGCCCGGTAGGCCGGGTCGCCCTCGGCGGCCGGGCCGGGCGGGGGCAGGGCCAGGCCCTCCTGGAGGGTCGTCTGGGACGGAATGGAGGACAAAAAGGGCTCCACCAGCGGGGTGATGAGCTCCCCGGCGGGCCCTAGCAGGCTCAGGGTGGCCACGGCGGTGCAGCGGCCGTCGGTCTCGCCCTCGGGGGCCAGGGTGCGCACGTCCAGGCGCGAATTCTGCACCAGTCCGCGCAGCTGGGCGGCGCGCTCGGCCGGGACCAGCCCCTGGG
>JBFWIY010000389.1:0-3523 GCA_050255855.1 Desulfovibrionaceae bacterium | reverse complement strand
GGAGGTCCTGGGGCAGCGCAAGGCCGAGGTCCAGAACATCGACCAGCTCAAGAACGGGGCCACGCGCATCAAGGCCATCATCCCCACTCGCGGGCTCACGGGCCTGCGCTCCATCTTCCTGACCCTGACCAAGGGCGAGGGGGTCATGACCCACGCCCTGGCCGGGTACCAGCCCTACAAGGGCGAGACCGTGACCCGCCAGCACGGCGTGCTGGTGGCCAAGGAGCCGGGCACCTCCATCCCCTACGCCATCTGGAAGCTGGAGGACCGCGGCTACTTCATCATCGGTCCGGGCGTAGACGTGTACGAGGGCATGATCGTGGGGGCCAACTCCAAGGAAGGCGACATCGTGGTCAACGTCTGCATCACCAAGAAGCTGACCAACATGCGCGCCTCGGGCAAGGACGAGGCCGTTCGCCTGACCCCGTACCGCAAGCTGGACCTGGAGCAGGCCCTGCACTTCATCGCGGACGACGAGCTGGTGGAGGTCACGCCCAAGAACATCCGCCTGCGCAAGCGCTGGCTCACGGAGAACGAGCGCAACCACGCCCGCAAGCGCAAGCCCGAGGCCGAGGAGATGGAGGGCTAGGCCCTCCGTCCCCCCCCGTCGTTCCCTCCCGGGGACCGGGCGCAAAATAAGCCTTTACATCCCGGCGCAACCACGTATGGTGACGCCGCTTACGTGATCGGACATCGAGCCCGTCGCCCGTCTGCACGGCCCTTGCGGCTGCGCCCTCCGGAAGCACGAATCCCTCCAAGTCCCTGAAGCACTCCTGATACCTGCCGACCCCACGCGCTCGGCAGCCCGGCGGCCTGTCACGTGCCCCCGGGCGTTCCCCTCTTTTTACCATTGGATTGATATGACCTTCGAATCGTTTTCGTTGGACCGGCGCATCGGCGCCGGCATCCAGGCCTGCGGCTACGTCACCCCCACCCCCATCCAGCAGCGCGCCATCCCGGCCGTGCTCGCCGGCCGCGACGTCATGGGCCTGGCCCAGACCGGCACCGGCAAGACCGCGGCCTTCGCCCTGCCCCTGCTCCAGCGCCTGCTGGACGCCAACGCCCGGCCCACCGGCCCGGTGCGCGTCCTGGTGCTCGCCCCCACGCGCGAGCTGGCCGTGCAGATCCAGGAGTCCTTCCAGGCCCTGGGCGGCCGCACCGGCATCCGCTCCTGCGTGGTCATCGGCGGCGTGGGCATGCACCCGCAGATCCAGGCCCTGGCCCGCAGCACCGTGGCCGTGGCCTGCCCCGGCCGGCTCATCGACCTGGTGAACCAGGGCCGGGCCGACCTGCGCCACGTGGACGCCCTGGTGCTGGACGAGGCGGACCGCATGCTGGACATGGGCTTCCTGCCCGACATCAAGCGCATCCTGGCCGTGCTGCCGAGCGAGCGCCAGAACCTGCTCTTCTCGGCCACCATGCCCCGGGAGATCCGCGGCCTGGCCGAGAGCATCCTGAACAATCCCGAGGTGGTCCAGGTGGCCAACACGGCCCCGGCCGCCGGGGTGCGCCACTGCCTGTATCCCGTGGCCGGCGGGCGCAAGCCCGAGCTGCTGGAGGCCCTGATCTCCCGCGCCCGCGAGGCGGGCGGGCTCCAGAGCGTGCTGGTCTTCACCCGCACCAAGCACCGGGCCAAGAGCCTGGCCCGCAAGCTCGAAGCCCACGGCTGGACCGCCGCGGCCCTGCAGGGCAACATGAGCCAGAACGCCCGCCAGCGCGCCCTGGACGGCTTCCGCACCGGCGAGACCCAGATCCTGGTGGCCACGGACATCGCGGCCCGGGGCATCGACTGCGACCGGATCAGCCACGTCATCAACTTCGACATCCCGGACACGGCCGAGGCCTACACCCACCGCATCGGCCGCACCGGCCGCATGGAGCGCCAGGGCGAGGCCTACACCCTCATCTGCGGCGAGGACGCGGAACAGGTGCGCATGATCGAGCGCGTGCTGGGCCGGGCCATCGCCCGGGAGCGGGTGGAGGGCTTTGACCACGAGGCCCCGGCCGCGGGCCGGGACACGACCTTTGACCGGGCCAACGAGCGGACGGGCGACCGGCCCGGCGGCTTCTGGAACAACCGGGAGCGCCGCGGCGGACGTCCGGCCGCGGGCCGGGGCGGCTCGGGCCGTGCGGGCCAGGGCGGCCAGGGCGGCGAGCGCCGTTCCGACGGACGCCGCGATGGCCGGTCCGAGCGCCGGGCCGATGGACGGCCCGAGGGGCGTTCGGACGGACGCTCGGACCGGCGCTTCGACGGGCGCTCCGAGGGACGCCGCGACGGCCGGAACGACCGGCGGCCCGACGCCCGGGCCGACAGCCGGACCGACAGCCGATCCGACAGCCGTTCCGACAGCCGCCGGAACGTGCCGGACTCGCATCCCGGCTGGCGTTCCGAGTCCCGCTCCGACACCCGTTCCGACGGGCGTTCCGACGGGCGCTCCGACGGCTTCACCGCCCGTCCGGGCGGCCGTTCCGGCGGTCGCGCCGGGAACTCCCGCCGCTCCGGCGGCCGGGGTCGCGGCAACGCGGCCTGATCCCCGTCCCCACGACGCACACCAAGGCGGCGGTCCCCTTCCGGGGGCCGCCGCCTCGCATTTGGCCCGGGGCCGGGCCGTCTAGGGCAGGCGGAACAGGCCGTCGAGCCGGGCGCGGTCGGCCTGGATGAGTTCCAGCTCCCGGGCGGGCAGCTTGTCGGCCTCGGCCTCCAGCCCGGCCAGCCCGCCCTCGGCCTGGGCCATCTGGTCCAGGAGCTGTCGGCGCATCTCCGGGGTCAGGTCGGGCATGGCCATGATCTGGGCCCGGGCCTCGTCCAGGCGGGTGCGCGTGTCCGGGGCCTGGTCCCGGACGGACAGGGCGGCCAGGCCGCGGGCCGCGTGGTCGGCCACGTAGGCGAAGCGCTCCGGGTCCCAGCCGCGGGCGGTCACCACGTCCCGGTAGGTCGTCTCCTGGGCGGCCAGGGCCAGGCCGTCCCGGTCCGCCGGGTCGCCCTCCAGGACCCCGGCCCGCTCCAGGTCGCGGATCACGGAAGGGAAGTCGGCCTCGAACCGCCGGAGCTCGGCCTGGGTGAAGGGGGCCTGGGCGGTCTGGGCCCGGGCGGCCGGGGCCGGGAGCAGGACGCAGGCCAGGGCCAGGCCAAGGGCCAGATTGAGGACCAAGCGTAGGGCCGGGCGCAGGGCCCCAGGGCGGGCCGGACGCCGGATCGGAAGGGGGGCGGGGCCGGGAATCCGGCCGGGGACGGCGGCCCGGGCCGCCGGACGGGTGCTGCGCTGCATGGAACCTCCCGGTGTCGGGTGGGGCGGCGCGCCCCTACTCCCCGATGATCTTGATGAGCACGCGCTTTCTCCGGCGGCCGTCGAACTCGCCGTAGAAGATGCGCTCCCAGGTGCCCAGGTCGAGCTTGCCTTCGGTGACGGCCACCACCACCTCGCGGCCCATGACCTGGCGCTTGAGGTGGGCGTCGGCGTTGTCCTCGCCCACGTTGTGGCGGTACTGGCCCACGGGCTCGTGCGGGGCCAGGCGCTCCAGC
>JBFWIY010000388.1:1247-3527 GCA_050255855.1 Desulfovibrionaceae bacterium | reverse complement strand
CAATTAGAGTCGATATTCCCGATTACGGACAGTCTCGTCTAGCGGTCGCGCTTTTTCCACAGGGGTGGTGATTCTATAAACGCGGAAATACCTGCACCTTTTTCTAGACAAAGTTTAGAAGTTTTTTGTGGGTCTCGTAGACCAGAAAACTTGAGGAAAACATCGGGAGCAGCTAGGGGAGGTGCGCGGCGGGAATTGCACCCTAGCACAGCCGGGGGGCGATTTGAACCCGGGGGGCGCGGGTGGTCCGTCACATCCGTCACAATGCGCCGGAATGGCGAAATAAAAAACTTTCCCGACCAGGCGGGGCCGCGCGGCCCCCGGGCTTTGCAAACCGCGCCGGGCGGTGTAGACAGGCTTCAGGTCCTCCGGCCCGCCGGGCCCGCGCCCGGACGTCCGTCCCGCAACCCCAGACCCGGAACCGCCATGCCCCACGTCCCGACCGTCCCGACCGCCCTGCCCGCCGCCCTGCCCGCCGCCGCGTCCCTCCCGGCGGCCCCCCGGCGGCCCCTCCGGCCCGCGTCCCGGCTGGGCCTGGCCCTGGCCCTGCTCGCGGCCCTGGCCCTGGCCCTGCCCGAGCGTCCCGCCCGGGCCATGAGCGCCGAGGATCAGCGCAACATCTGCCTGTGCACCCGGGTCATGGCCCGCATCCTGTGCAAGAAGGTGGACGAATTCAACTACGTGGACAGCTATTCCGACGGCACCTATTCCTTCAGCGTGTTCTACGCCGACCAGGTCCGGCCCATCCGCTGCCAGGTCTCGGAGTCCTTCGTGCACCTCAAGGCCGACCTGGGCCAGATCATGCTGCGCTCCGTGCCCTACACCCTGGACAAGACCACGGGCTGCGGCACGCTGGACTACCGCGTGCCCCAGTGCCCGGACACCTCCATCATCACCTGCTGCGGCAAGCGCTCGGCCGAGGACCTGCAAAAGGAGGAGGAGCTCAAGTTCTGGAACAAGCCCATCCCGGAGCTGCTCCAGCAGGAACTCCAAAAGGGCATCGCCACGGACCAGAACGGCACCACCGAGCCCGCGCAGCCGCCCGCGTCCCAGCCCGGCCAGTAAGCCCGCCGGTAAGCCCGGCCGCCCGGCGGCCTCAGCCCTTGCGGCGCAGCCCGAGCCGCAGCGCGGCCAGCAGCGAGACCGCCCCGGCGGGCCACCAGGTCCGCGTGAACAGCCCCCAGCCCACCGCGGCCAGCAGGGCCGCGCCCAGGGCGCAGACCTCCAGGCACTGCCAGAACACCTTGCGCCAGGCCGGGTCCGGCCCGGACCAGGGCTCCGGGAACGCGCGCCCGGCCCGGCCCGCGCCCTCCGCGCTCCCCTCGCCGTCCTCGCCCCCCTCGTCCGGACGGCGCAGGGACTGGAGCTTGCGCCCGCAGCGGGCGCAGGTCCAGGCGTCGTCGGGGTTGGACGCCCCGCAGCGGGTGCAGAGGATCATGCCCTGCACTCTGCCCCGGGCCGGGGGCGGGCGTCAACGATGACCGGAGTTGGCCGGGCCCGACCGGACGCGACCGAAAACCGGCCCCGCCCCGAAACGGGACGCCGCAGGGAAAATCGCCGTTTTCGCTCCCCCCGGGGGCGTTTGCAGCGAAAAATTATGCCCAACGCAACAGAACACCCTGCGCAACCCGCGTCCGACGCGGGCTGCGCAGGGTGTTGACGCGGACCGCGAATCGTGCTCAAGCAGTCCCCCAACACCGCCGGGTCGTCGCCTCTCCGCCCCGGCGCCCAGCCTGGAGGTCCCCTCCATGCGCGATGCCCTGGACGTCACCCCCACGAAACTCCTGTTTCGCGACATCAACGCCCTGGACACCGATGTCCGGTCCGTGGTGCGACTCATGCACCCGCACTTCGACTTCACCCATTACGCCCGGGCCTTCGCCGACGTGGTCCGCCTGTTCATCGGCGACTACCCCGGCTACCGCGCCTGCAACACCGCCTATCACGATCTGACCCACACCCTGGCCGTGCTCCTGGCCACGGCCCGGCTGCTGCACGGCGTGAACGCGGCGGGACGGCCCGTCTCGGCCCGGACCACCTGCCTGGCCCTGACCAGCGCCCTGCTCCACGACGTGGGCTACCTCCAGAACGAGGACGAGACCGAGGGCACCGGCGCGCGCTACACCCTGGTCCACGTCACCCGCAGCATCGACTTCATGCGCGGCTACTTCGCCTGCCACGGCCGCTCCACCCGGGACGCCGAGGACGCGGCCGCCATGATCCGCTGCACCGACCTGGCCGTGCCCGTGCCGTCCATCCCCTTTGCCGACGACCAGGCGC
>JBFWIY010000388.1:0-1147 GCA_050255855.1 Desulfovibrionaceae bacterium | reverse complement strand
CCAAGCTGGCCCGCCTGCGCGACCAGCGCGTCACCCTGCGCGAGGTGCTGGAGCGCGAGCTGCTGCTGGAGTTCATCCAGGCCAACCGCGGCAACCTCAATGAATTCCCCCTGCTCGAAGCCCAGCAGCAGTCGGTCATCCAGCTGCTGACCCAGCGCTCCGAGCACCCGGCCTACGACTATGTCCGCCGCATCACCGGCGACTTCGTGGTGAGCTGCAACCGCTTCGAGAAGCTGCGCCAGGGCAAGGACCAGGCCGCGGGCGAGCAGGCCCGGGTCCAGCTGGCCAACAGCGAGTCCCTGCTCATCAAGTGCATCCAGGGCCTGGTCTACGCCTGCGGGCTCATCACGGACAATTTCGAGGAGCTCTTCCTGCGCAACCACGGGGCCCGGGCCATCGCCGCCTACGGGGGCATCATGGAGGCGCACCAGCTCGGCCAGGACTTCTGGCGGGCCGTGCTGGAGCGCTTCGTCACCCGGCCCGTGGAGCGCGCCCACGCCGCCATCCTGAGCGGAGAGCGCCACCAGATGAGCCGGGAGCGCAACTACCTGGTGCTGCGCCTGCCCTTCGACGCCGTGCTGGAGCAGCTCTCCCCCCCCACCGGCCGGGTGGACCGCACGCGCATCCAGACCGCCTACGAGGCCAACACCGCCGGGCCCGAGGGCGCGGCCACCCTCAAGGTGGTGCGCACGGTCCTGGCCCGCGGGCTGGACTTCCTGCCCGAGGAGGCCCTGCCCAAGGCCGAGCACGCGGGCGTGGCCCGCATGGTCTGCATCGACCCCACCACGGCCGCCTTCCGCGACCTCTACCTCCAGCGCCTCCAGGCCAGGAAGGAGCGCCGCCCCGAGGCGTCCGACCCCAAGGAGGCCAAGAACTTCCAGTTCCTGGTGGAGCAGATCACGGCCACCGGGGTGGGCGCGGTCATCGGCCTGCTCTTCACCCGCGAGCCCCTGCTCACGGTGCTGGAGGGCTACCTGCCCGAGGGCATGGACGTGCTGCGCCCCCTGGTGCGCGACTTCGCCCTGCCCGACCTCCAGGTCTTCTACATGCGCCTGCTGGAGCAGCGTCTGGCCGCCATCCTCACCCGCCAGGCCGCGGACGAGGCGGGCAAGGTCTTCGTCCGCGTGCTGCGCGCCCGGCGCACCCT
>JBFWIY010000387.1:0-3528 GCA_050255855.1 Desulfovibrionaceae bacterium | reverse complement strand
CGGCGCGTGGTTCTGGTGCTGCTCCCCACCCTGGCCCAGCCCGCCTTCGCCCCCCTGAACACGCTCGGGCTCTCCCCCACCCCCGCCGCGCCCGCGGGCGCGACGGCCGCGGCCGCGGGCGCCGTGTATCCCTCGGTCATCCAGTCCATCATCGAGGCCAAGCTGGTGGGGCTGGGCAAGGTGCTGATGCGCATCGGCCCGACGCCCTGGATCTCGGCCCTGGGCGTGGTCGGCTTTTTGTGGGTGTGCTGGCGTCGGCCCCTGGCCGTGTTTCTGCTGCCGCTCCTGGTCCTGGCCGTGCTCGGCATGAAGATGGGCATCCGTTTCACCATGTTCGGCGGGCCCATGGTGGCCCTGGGCCTGGGCGTGCCGCTCTCCTGGGGGGTGCGGCGGCTGCCGGAGACCTGGGCCGGCCGGGCCAGGCTCGAACCCGCGCTCCAGGTCCTGCTGGGGGTGCTGCTGCTGATCCCCCTGGCCGTGCGCTATGCCGACGAGCCCCCCACCCCGGTGCTCAGCAAGCCCCACGCCGAGGCCCTGCTGGAGCTCGCCGACAAGGCTCCGGCCGGGGCCGAGGTCTGGACCTGGTGGGACTGGGGCTACGCCACCCAGTTCTACGCCCGGCGCATGACCCCGGTGGACGGCGGCCTGCACGACGGGCGGCACATGTATCCCGTGGCCCTGGCCCTGACCACCACCTCCCTGCGCCAGGCCAACAACCTCATCCGCTACGCCGCGGCCCAGGGCTACGACCCGGCCAAGGCCTGGGACGGCATGAGCGGCGCGGCCGTGCGCGACCTGCTGGACGGGCTCAAGAACGACACCCTGGAGACCCCGGGCATCCCCACCCAGTACCTGGTGGCCGCCTGGGCCAACCTGGGCATCTCCGAGTGGATCACCTATTTCGGGTCCTGGGACCTGGTCAGGGGCGAGGGCGTCCGGGGCCGGGCCGAGCGGCTCAGCCGGGCCTTCCGCCTGGATCCCCGCTACGGGGCCGTGGTCTTTGAGGACGGCTCCCCGTCCGTGGCCGTGTCCAGCGTGGACCTGCTGGACGGCGGGTCCTACAAGCACCGGGACTTCTTCACCAACCTGAGCGGGCCGCACCTGGTGCTCAACAAGGAGCGCCGGGAGGCCTTCCTGCTCGACGACACGGTGTACTACTCCACCATGGTCCAGCTCCTGGTGGTCGACCCGAGCGATCCCTCGGTGCGCCGGAACTTCGAGCTGGTGGTGGACCGTTCGCCCTACGTGCGCATCTATCGGGTCACGGGGTCCTGAGGAACGGCGTCGCCCTCCGGCGCGCCCGGCAGCCCGGTCAGCAGGCCGGAGTCCAGCACCGCCCGGGCGAAGCGTTCGTGCCCCAGGGCGTTCCAGTGGCCGTCGCGCGGGAACTCGAAGCGCTGTCCGTGGGCCAGCCAGTGGGCCCGGAACACGGGCTGCATGTCCGCCACCCGATAGCCCATGGTCCGCGCCCGGGTCATGAGGTACGTGCGCATCTCGTCGAAATAGCTGCCCTTCGCCTTCGCCAGTCCGGCCGGGTCGTAGAGGTTCGGGCGCATGCCGTCCACCACCAGGAGCACGTCGCCGGGGGGCAGCCCCGCGGCCTGCGCCAGGCGCTCCAGAAAGGCGTCCACCACGCGGCGGGAGGCGGCCAGGCGCGCGGCGTCCGCGGCCGCGGCGGTCTGGCCCACAAAGGCCGCCGGGTCGCCCGCGTCTTGGCCGTGCAGCAGCCCGCGCAGGGCGCTTCCGGCCTGGACGTTGACGGCCAGATACAGGGCCAGGCGCGAGCGCCGGGCCAGGCGCGTCCAGAGGGACGGGGCGTAGTCCTTGCGCACCAGCTCCAGCCCCGCCGGGCCCTCCCGGAAGTAGTGGAACCCGGGCATGGCCCCGGGCCGGAACAGGGACTCGTCGAAATCGTTGCCCACCACCACCACGACCAGCCGCGCCGGGGCGTAGGTGCGGCGCACCCAGTCGGCGCAGGCCAGGTATTGGGAGAGCGGCGCGCCCGAGGCCCCGAAGGCGTAGACCCGCGTTCCCGGGGCCAGGAGCCGGGCCAGGCGGCCGTGGCCGGTCTCGGCCCAGGGCACCATGGCCGCCTCCACGTAGGAGTCCCCCACCACCGCCACCAGCGGGCGCGGGTCGGCCGGGTCGTAGTCCTGGTCGCTCACGAACCCGGCGTTGTTCACGTGCACCGTGTTGCGCATGGCGAAGTCCGGGAACCGGGACCAGGTCAGGGTCCGGTCGGGCTCGAAATGCAGCATGGGATGGGCCGCGTCCACGGGCTGGGTGTGCAGGCCTTCATTGACCGGCAGCAGGCGCAGCCCGAGCTCCAGGAGCAGCAGGACGGCGGCCAGGGCCAGGGCCGAGGCGGTCAGGGCGAGGAGGGGGCGTGGGGTGGGCATGGGGCCTGAGTATCCTTGGCGGACGGGACGGCGTCAAGGGCCGGGCGTCACGGCGGTTCGGAGCGCGCAACGGGCTGCGCAAGGTCTGCGCGTTTGGGGCCGGGCCGAGTGGGCGCAGAATGCTCCCGACGGGCGCGAGGTCTTGCGCCGCGCGGGTTTTTAGGCGATGTTCCGGGTGGCACGGGGATTGCTGCTCGGAAAGGCGACGCGGTCCGGCCGCGGGGAGTGCGCATGGGCGGAAACTGGCGGGAATCCATGTTCGGGCGAGGGGCCCGGAGCCCCATCGGGGCGCGGTCCGGAACGCGGGCCGCGGCCTCGCCGGGCCGCTGGTCCGGCTGGCTCCTGGGCCTGGTCGCGGCCGCGCTCCTGATTCTGGCGCCCGGGGCGGCCTCGGCCCAGTGGGGCCGGTCCGAGCCCGGGGGCGGGGGGGGCGGCCCTGCGTCGCGCCAGGGGACCGGGCTCACGGTCACGCGCGACCCGGTCACGGGCCGGGTGGTCATCCAGGGCCGCCTGCCCGGGGTCCCGGAGGGGCCGGGCATGACGCCCGACACCCTGGCCCCGCAGCAGCCCGCCCCGGCCACCGAGTCCAAGCCCCGGCCCTCCACGGACGAGCCCGCCTCGCCCTAGCCCCTCCGCGCCGCCGGCCGGGCCCGCCCCGGCCTGGGGCGCTTCCCGAAATCCGCGGTCCGAGTCGAAAATATTTTGGAGTTCGCGGGGCGTCGCCCCGAAATCGCGTCCGGCCGCGGCCGTCCCGCCTCCCCCCCATCCCATCGGGGACGCACGCCGTCGCGGTCCGCTTCACCCCCGCGTGGGGGGCCTTCGGTGGTGCCGTCGACGACCACGGGCCGCCCGTCCGCTTCGCCCTCGCGTGGGGCTCCCCGGCCGCGGCCAGCTTCCTCCATCTGACCGACAGCTTCGCCCCCCGTGGGGGCAAACCCTGCGCCCGGTTCCGCCCGTCCCGGCCTCGCTCGCCGCCGCCTCCCGGCATCCCGCGCCCGTCCCGGCCCCGGTTCATGCCGTACCGCCTCCCCCCCCCCCCATCGGGGACGCACGCCGCCGCGGGCCGGCTCGCCCCCCGGGCCGGCGTCTCTGTGGGGGATCGGCAGGCGGCGGGCCGTGGTGGCCGTGG
>JBFWIY010000386.1:0-3535 GCA_050255855.1 Desulfovibrionaceae bacterium | reverse complement strand
AGCCCGCCCGAGAGCTCCTCGAAGCGGCGGAAGGGGTCGAGCCCCAGGCGGGAGAGGACCACCTCCAGGCCGCGCAGGGCCTCCCAGCCGCCGCCCTGCTCCATGGCGTGCTCCAGCTCGGCCAGCCGGGCCAGGGCGTCCGGGCCGGCCGGGCCCTCGGCCAGGGCGCGGTACTCGGCCAGCACCCCGCCCAGCGCCCCCAGGCCCTGGGCCGCCACCTGGCCCACGCTGCCGGTGACGGTCTCGGGCACCTTCTGGGAGAGCCGGGCCAGGCGCAGGCCCGGGCGGCGGGTGACGGTCCCGGCGTCGGGCGTCAGGTCGCCGGAGAGCAGGCGCAGCAGGGTGGACTTGCCCTCGCCGTTGCGGCCCACGATGGCCACGCGCTGCCCTTCCTCGATCTGGAAGGACACGCCGTCCAACAGCCGGGGCCCGCCGAAGGCCATGCACAGGTCGCTCGCGCCGAGAATCGCCATGGGCCGAGTGGTATGCCGGAGGAGGCCTCGCGGTCAACCGCGGCGTCAGGGCATCTTGACCTTTTGGGCGGGAACGGAGATAGCATGGGGAGAATGAGGGGAATACGTGATATTCGGTAACGTTTTATGGGTGGGGATCGCATGGGTCGGCGTGGTGGGGGGCTTCGGGGCGGGGTCGTTCCGGGGCGGCGTATGGACGCTCGGGGCGTAGCCCGGGCGCGGCGTTCGGCGTGGCCGTGCGCGGTGTCGTGCGCGGTGCTCGCGGTGGTGCTGTGGGCCGCGTTCCTGGCCTGTCCGGCGGCCCGGGCCCAGTCGTCCTCGCGGGTGCTCGTGCTGCACAGCTACCGCCAGGGCCAGGCCTGGACGGACCGCATCCAGGGCGGCATCGCCGCGGTCTTCGCCCGCAGCGCGCGGTCCTTGGACGTGGACGTGGAGTACCTGGACGCCCTGCGCCTGGAGAGCGCCCAGGCCCGGCTCGTGGACCACGAGAATTTCTACAGCTATATCCGGCAAAAGAGCGCAGGTCTGCGCTACGGCGTGGTCATCGTCTCCGACGACGAGGCCCTGGACCTGCTCCTGGACCATCGCGAGGTCCTGGCGGCGGGGGCCCCGGTGGTGTTCTGCGGCGTCGACGGCCGCGCCCCCGGGGCCGGGATCCCGCCCGGCGTGGCCAGCGTGGCCCTGGTCCCGGCCTACGGCGAGACTCTGGCCCTGGCCCTGCGCCTGGACCCGCAGGTGCGCCGGGTGCTCTTCCTGGGGGACACGTCGCCCCGCGGCACGGCCGCCCGCGCGCAGCTGGAGGCCCAGGTCGGCGGCCTGGGAGAGCAGCCCGCCGTCTACGTGCTCCAGGAGCCGGACATCGGGGTGCTGGAGCGGCGGCTGGCCTCCCTGGGGCCGGACTGGGTCGTCATCCTCGCCGGCCGCCCGCGCGAGGACGGCCGCCTGCTCTCCGACGCGGAGACCGCCGCGCGCCTGAGCCGGGCCTCCACGGTCCCGGTCTACGCGGTCCGCGACACCTCGCTGGGCCAGGGCGTGCTGGGCGGGGAGGTGGTCGTGGCCCGGACCCAGGGCGAGGCCGCCGCCCGCACGGCCCTGCGCATCCTGGACGGGGAGGACCCGCAGGCCGCGGCCCGGGCCGAGCAGGTGGCGGTCGCGCCCAAGGTGGACCACGATCCGCTGCACCGCTTCGGGCTGGACGCGACCCTGCTGCCCAGCGACGCCGTGGTGCTCAACGTCCCGCGGTTCATCCGGTTCATGGATACCTGGCTGTTCGCGGCCTATGGGACGGTCCTGGTGGTGCTGCTCCTGCTGGTGGCGGTGCTGGTGCGTTCCGTGCTGCGCCGCCGCCGGGTGGAGCGGGAGCTGCTTGAGAACCGCGCCAAGTACGCCCTGGCCATCGGCGGGGCCAAGGTGGGGCCCTGGGAATTCGACCTCTCCACCCGGATCTTCACCTTCAACGACGTGTTCTATGCCCTCTACGCCACCACGGCCGAGCGCGAGGGCGGGTACGAGATGAGCGCCGAGCGCTACGCCCTGGAGTTCCTGCCGCCGGACCAGGCGGAGCTGGTGAACCGGGCCATCGTCCGGCAGCTCGTGGCCGAGCCCGAGGACGAGATCCACGTCATCGAGCACGAGATGGTCCGCCGCGACGGCGAGCGCCGCCACATCACGGTCAATTACCGGATCCTCTTCGACAAGGACGGCCGCCCGGTGCGCACCCTCGGGGCCAACGTGGACGTCACCGACACCCGCAAGGCCGTGGAGCAGCTGCGCGCCAGCGAGCAGATGTTCCGGGTGCTGGTGAAGAGCGCGCCGGTGGGCATCCTCCTGGAGGACCGGGAGGGCCGGGTGGTGACCTGCAACGAGGCCGCGGCCAACGTCTTCGGCATGACCGCGGCGGAGGTCCTGGAAAAGGGCTACGACCCCGGCGCCCTGGAGGTGGTCAGCCAGGACGGGGCCGTGTTGCCCCAGGACGACTATCCCTCGCGCTTCACCCTGCGCACCGGGCTGCCCCAGCGCGGGGTGGTCCTGGGCGTCCGGGCGGGCGACGAGGTGATCTGGATGCGCGTGGACACCGCCCCCATCCCCGATCCCGTGGGCGGGCGGCCCGCGGCCGTGGTGGTGGTGCTGGAGGACATCACCAAGCGCCGCCAGGACGAGTCCGCCCTCATGGAGAGCGCCGAGCGCTTCCGGAGCATCTTCGACTTTTCGCCCACGGGCCTGTGCCTCCTGGACGGGGAGGGCCGCATCCTGGACGCCAACCACGCCCTGGCCGAGATCTTCCAGCTCCGCCCGGACGAGATCATCGGCCTGACCCCTCTGGAGCGGATGCCCGACAGCCCGCTGCGGCGCTCCCTGGAGGACGCCCTGGCCCAGGGGCTGGGGGCCTACGAGGGACCGTTCACCGCCTCCATCGGCGGCCGCAGGCGCTTCATCAAGACCGCCTGGCGGCGCATCGGGCCAGGCCTGTACCTGGGCACGGTGGAGGACGTCACCGCGGCCAAGCTGGCCGAGCAGGCCGTGGCCGAGAGCCTGCGCCGCTTCAAGTTCCTGCTGGACGGCGTGTCGCACATCGCCGTGCAGGGCTACGACGAGGAGCGCCGGGTGATCTTCTGGAACCAGGCCAGCGCCACGCTCTACGGCTACACCGAGGCGGAGGCCCTGGGCCGCCGCCTGGAGGACCTCATCATCCCCGGCCCCATGCGCGAGGGGGTGGTGCAGGGGGTGACCGCCTGGGTGGAGCAGGGCGAGGCCATCCCGGCGGGCGAGCTGGTGCTCTGCGACAAGCAGGGCCGGGACGTGCCGGTCTACTCCTCCCACGTCATGTACGAGGGGCCCGAGGGCGCCAAGGAGATGTTCTGCATCGACATGGACCTGGCCGAGCTGCGCCGCACCCAGGAGGCCCTGCGCCGGAGCGAGGCCATCACCGGGGCCATGTTCGAGCGCTCGCCCCTGGGCATGCTGCTCCTGGACGCCTCCGGCAAGGTGCGCGACTGCAACCAGGCCATATGCGACCTCTTGGGCTACGTGCGCCACCACTGCCTGGGCCTGGACCTGCCCGA
>JBFWIY010000385.1:0-3537 GCA_050255855.1 Desulfovibrionaceae bacterium | reverse complement strand
CTTCCCCGAACCGTTCCGCTCGCCATTCGGCAACAAGGTGGAGCGGCTGACCATTCCGGAGTTCCTGCTGCCGCGGGGGGATATCGAGGGTCCGCCCGGGATCCTGTCCGCCACGGGTGAGGAAATCATGTTCCGCCTGGGCGGATCGGCGTACACGTATTCACGATTCGGATTAGCCAAGGAGCAGGATTCGTGAACGACAATCTCCTGACCGATGCGGTGATCGCCGTGCGCGGCGCGGGACCGGACGGGGAGCGGCGGCTCTCCCTGCCCGGGGTGCTGGCCGCCCTGGGGCGCGACGAGGTGGCGGAGTTTCCGGCCCTGCGGCCCCATCAGCGCCATCCTTGGCACGCGTTCCTGTGCCAGGTGGCCGTGCTGGCCCTGGAGCGGGCCGGGGAGGCGGAGCCCCCCCGGGACGAGGCCGCCTGGCGCGAGCTGCTGCGCGGCCTGACTCCGGGCTTTCCCGACGACGAGCCCTGGCGGCTGGTGGTGGCGGACCTGGCGAAGCCCGCGTTTCTGCAACCGCCGGTGCCCGAGGGGAGCCTGGCGGGGTTTAAGGTCAAGAAGGAGGTGGACTACGCCTCGCCCGGCAACCTGGACGTGCTGGTCACGGCCAAGGAGCACGGCGAAAAGGACGCCAATCCGGCCGGGGACGACGCGGAGCAATGGTTGCTGGGGCTGCTGATGCTGCAGACCTTCAGCGGGTATTATGGGAAGGGGAATCAGGGAGTTGTACGTCAAAACGGGGGGCATGCCGCAAGACAGGGCGTGTCTTTGGAAGTCTCACTTCGTCCGGGGCCCAATTGGCTTCGGGATTGTCGTATTATCCTGGGCGGTCTTGATGAGATCAGGGGAAAACATGCATATTCGGAGCATGATGGGATGGGCCTGCTTTGGCTTCCGTCATGGCGTGGCGGTAAGGGGGAGGCTCTTCCATTACAGAAATTGCATCCGATGTTCGTGGAGGTCTGCCGTCGGGTTCGGTTGATTCATTCAGGAGAGGGGGAAGTCGTATACCGATGCACGGGATCGGAAGCACAGCGTGTGGCGGCCAAACAATATTGTGGCGTGTTGGGTGATCCTTGGCTGCCGTTGAACCGGAGCAAGAAAGGTGGCTCAAGCTTCAATCAGAAGCCGACATATGGCGTAGCATGGCATGTGCTGTTTGATGATGAGCAGTATGAAGCATCATTGCTGCAGCGCTTTCATGGCGGCGACCCGGACACGGGAGTACGGGCTGTTTTCAGGGTTTTTGCTCGTACCGAGGGCGGCAGCGACGGCTACCACGAGCGTGTCGTGCCCATCGAGAAAAAACACGTGGGTTTCTTTACCCTGCATCGGGACCGCGCCGCCGAGACGGCCAAGGAGATGGTCGGCTATGTGAAGATCGCTGGCGACGCCTTGGTGCTCGCCCTGTTGCAATTGGTGCAGGCGGCCGCCAGGAAAGAGCCGAGCCGCAAACAGAAGGAGACCTATGCGTGGGCGCGGCACAAGTTCGAAGAATCGTTCGAATCCCGGGTCGACAACGAGTTTTTTCCCTATTTGTGGCGCTGTCTGGATGCTCGTGGCGAGGCGCCCATGGCGGAAGAGCACTTCGCCTTCTGGGGGAGGTTTCTGGCTAGGACAGCCCTTACCGTGTTGCAGGATGCAGCCAAGTCCCTGCCCACCCAGAGCGCCCTGCGCTACCGGGCCCGGGCCCGGGCCGAAAACAAGCTGAGGGGGGCGATCAGGAAACTGCTGGCGCAGAGGAGCGGAAATGCCTGAGCAGAGTGACTTGCAGAAAAGAGTGGATGAATTGGCCGAGGCCATTATGGGGCGGAAACCTTATCAGTCTGATTCGGAAGAAGTCGAAGCGGAACAAGCTAAAAACAGTGGTTCCGCATCTATCTCCTCGCGGGAATTGGCAGAGCTTAGGCGTCTGAATCCAGCGAGTCCGCCCGCGGCGTTTTGGCGGCTGCTGGCCGACAAGGTGCCCCGATGGCTTTGCCACGACGACACGGCCGAGCGTGCCTGGGGCGTAGTGATGCAGGGGATGGCCATTATGGGGCCTGGCGGCCATGCACCAGGAATTATTTTAGGTAAGGCGTTGAGACAAGTGGTGCGGAAGCTTGGAGCAAATTCCGAAAGGGCGGTGGAATCCCGCCTGTGGAAATTGTTGAACAGCAGGGGAGAACCGTTGGAGGACCAAGTGCGTCTTATGGCCCGTTTCTTGGATTCCAAGGAACAATGCGTGGACTGGCTCGGTCTCACCCAGCTGCTCCTGGCCCGAAGCGAGGCCGAACGTGACCGCGTCTGCCGCAACCTGGCCCGGACCTTCTACTTCGCGCAATCCCAGCCCGAACCCGAATCCCACCCCGAACCCCGCCCCGAGAGCGGGGATTAGGAGGCCGACATGAGCATCCCGAAGTTCATCCAGATTTCCACCCTGACCAGCTATCCCGCCACGCTGCTCAACCGCGACGACTCCGGCCTGGCCAAGCGCATCCGCTTCGGCGGCGCGGTGCGCACCCGGGTCAGCTCCCAGTGCCTCAAGCGCCACTGGCGCATGGTCGAGGACCGCTGGGCCCTGACCAACGTGGACGAATCCCTGACCCGCAGCATCCGCTCGCGCGAGACCTTCAACCGGGAAATCCTGCCCCTGGTGCTGGCGGGCGGGGTGGCCGAGGACCTGGCCGTCTTTGTGCTGGGGGGGGTGGCTGACCGGCTGTACAAGGGGAAGGGCAAGGGCAACGATTCCTCTCAGGACGATGGAGAAAAGAAAGAGAAGGAAGGCAAAAAGCATCCCCTGGCCCGCAAGGAAGTTGTGGTGCTCGGCCGTTCCGAGGTGGAGTACCTGGCCGAGCAGGCCCTGGACATTGCGCGCGAGCTGGGCGAAACGCTTCCCTCCGCCCCCAAGGCGCGAGGGAAAGTTCTGAAGGACGCCCTGGACGCGCGCTACAAGGAATCGGCCTCCCTGGGCAAAAACCTCAAGGCCCTGACCTGCGGCGCGGGGCTGGACGCGGCCATGTTCGGCCGCTTCGTCAGCGGCGACCCCGAGGCCCGCATCGACGCGAGCGTGCACGTGGCCCACGCCCTCACCGTGCACCCCGAGGCGGCCGAGACCGACTACTTCACCGCCGTGGACGACCTGCTCACCGCCAGCGAGGGCGGCAGCGGCCACCTGGGCGCGGCCGAGCTCACCAGCGGGCTCTACTACGGCTACGTGGTGATCGACGTGCCCCAGCTGGTCGCCAACATCACCGGCGCGGCCGCCGGGAACTGGCGTTCGGCCGACCGCACCCTGGCCGCCCGCACGGTCAAGCACCTGATCCACCTCATGGCCACGGTCTCGCCCGGGGCCAAGCTCGGGGCCACCGCGCCCTACGACCACGCCGGGCTGGTGCTGGCCGAGGCCGGGGAACGCCAGCCCCGCACCCTGGCCAACGCCTTCCTGGACCCCGTGCCCCTGCGCGGCGACGTGTTCGGGGCCACGGTCCACGCCCTGGCCGGGTATCTGGAGGGCATGGACGGCATGTACGGCGCGGAGGAGGACCGCTG
>JBFWIY010000384.1:0-3539 GCA_050255855.1 Desulfovibrionaceae bacterium | reverse complement strand
GGGTCCGATTAACTCGTTACATCAGGGAAATTTGTCCCGGGGCCGGACCCGGCCCGGGAGCGACGTGAATAAAGGAGAATTCATCGTGGGATTTCAAGTGGTTGACCATCCGCTCATCCGGCACAAAGTGGGGCTTCTGCGCGAAAACGGCATCAGCACCAGCCAGTTCCGCGCCCTGAGCACCGAGGTGACGCGACTGCTGGTCTACGAGGCCACCAAGGACCTGGCCACCCAGCCCGCCACCATCCAGGGCTGGGCCGGGCCGGTGCAGGTGGAGCGCATGGAGGGCAAGATGGTCACCGTGGTGCCCATCCTGCGCGCCGGGCTGGGCATGCTGGACGGGGTGTACGACATGATCCCCGGGGTCAAGGTCTCGGTGGTGGGCTTCTTCCGCGACGAGGAGACGCTCAAGCCCGTGCAGTACTACGTGAAGCTCGCCAAGAACATCGACGAGCGCCTGGCCATCATCCTGGACCCCATGCTGGCCACGGGCGGCACCTTCAAGGCCACCATCAAGCTCTTGAAGGACGCCGGGTGCACCAACATCCGCGGGCTGTGCCTGGTGGCCGCGCCCGAGGGGCGCGACGCCGTGCTCGCCGAGCACCCGGACGTGCAGATCTACGCCGCGGCCCTGGACGACCGGCTCAACGACGTGGGCTACATCCTGCCCGGCCTGGGCGACGCCGGGGACAAGATCTTCGGCACCAAGTAAGGGGCGACCAGGGGCGGACCTTCCGCCCCTTTTTCATAATCCTTCATCACTTATCCGCCAAACACAGCGCGCCTTGTCGGCGCGGAGGCCGCCGCCGGGCACCGGCGTCACGGCAGGCGCCCCGGCGCCACCAGGAGGAGGGAGCCTATGAGCAACGTGCATTCCACCGAGTACAATTTTCGACTGAAAGACGGCCTGCTGGGCGCGCAGATGCTGTTCGTGGCCTTCGGCGCCCTGGTGCTGGTGCCCATCCTGACCGGGCTGGACTCCAACGTGGCCCTGTTCACCGCGGGCGTGGGCACCCTGATCTTCCAGCTCATCACCAAGGGCAAGGTCCCGGTGTTCCTGGCCTCGTCCTTCGCCTTCCTGCCGCCGCTCTTCGCGGCCCAGCAGGGGCAGTTCTCCTACCCGGCCATCATGTGCGGCATGGTGGCGGCGGGCGGGCTGTACATCGTGCTCAGCCTGCTCATCCGGGCCTTCGGCCAGGGCTTTCTGCACCGGCTGCTGCCGCCGGTGGTCACCGGCCCGGTCATCATGCTCATCGGGCTGATCCTGGCCCCGGTGGCCGTGCACATGGCCATGGGCCGCTCGGGCGACGGGTCGCTGTGGCTGGTGCCCCAGGCCCCGGCCATGATCGTGGCGGGGGTGGCCCTGCTCACCACCATCCTGGCCTCCCTGCTGGGCAAGGGCTGGCTCAAGCTCATCCCCATCCTGTGCGGCATCGCGGCCGGGTACCTGACCGCCCTGATCCTCGACGGCGTCGGGGCCACCGCAGGCATGCACCAGGCCTTCACGGCCGCGGCCGTGGACGGCAAGGTGGGCGGCGTGGCCCTGGCCCCCTGGATGGGCGACTCGCTCATCAGCTTCGCGCCCCTGGCGGAGCGGCCCTGGTTCGCGGTGCCCAACTTCACCCTGCCCACCTGGAACCTGGACGCCGTGCTCTTCGTGGTGCCCATCGCCATCGCCCCGGCCATCGAGCACTTCGGCGACATCCTGGCCATCGGGAGCATCACGGGCAAGGACTACGTCAAGGACCCGGGCATCCAGAACACCATGCTGGGCGACGGCATCGCCACCTCCTTCGCCAGCATGCTCGGCGGCCCGCCGAACACCACCTACTCCGAGGTCTCGGGCGCGGTGGCCCTGACCCGGGCCTTCAACCCGGCCATCATGACCTGGGCGGCCATCACGGCCATCGTGCTGGCCTTCGTGGGCAAGCTGGGCGGCCTGCTGAACACCATCCCGGTGCCGGTCATGGGCGGCATCATGCTGCTGCTCTTCGGGGCCATCACGGTCATCGGCCTGTCCACCCTGGTGCGGGCCCAGGTGGACCTGATGCTGCCGCGCAACATGATCATCGTGGCCATCATCATGGTCACGGGCCTGGGCGGCATGGTGCTGGACGTGGCCGTCACCGACCTCAAGGGCATCGGCCTGGGGGCCATCCTGGGCGTGGTGCTCAACCTGCTGCTGCCCGGCCGCAAGGCGGCCGAGGTCCGGGCCAAGACGGACCCCATCCACGTGGAGTAGCCCGGCGCGACCTCCGAAACGACGCGGCGGCCGGGCGACCGGCCGCCGCTTTTTTTCCGGGCGGGCTTTCCGCCCGCACCGTTTTTCTATAGGGATAGGGCCATGCCGCGCGTGACTGGATTGGTGCTCACCAAGGACGGAGACCGGCTCCTGGGCCGCTGCCTGGAGTCGCTCTCCTGGTGCGACGAACTGCTGGTGGTGGACTCCGAGAGCACGGACCGCACCCAGGACATCGCCCGGGAGCACGGGGCGCGGCTGTTCGTGCGCCCCTGGCCCGGGCCGGTGGAGCAGTTCCGCTTCGCCCTGGGGGAGGTGCAGACCGAGTGGGTGGTGAGCCTGGACCAGGACGAGCTGCTCACGGACGAACTCACCGCGGGCGTCCGGGCGGGCCTGGAGTCCGCCCCGGCGGACCTGGCGGGCTTCTGGGTGAAGCGCCGCTCCTTCTATTTCAATCGCTTCATGAAGCACTCGGGCTGGTATCCGGACCGGCTGCTGCGGGTCTTCCGGGCCGGACGCATGCAGGTCACGGCCAGCGGGGCGCACTACCACTTCGAGCCCCAGGGTCCCACCCGGCGCATCGAGGCGGACATCGTGCACTATCCCTACCGCAACTTCGAGGAGCACCTGGCCAAAATCAACTCCTACGCCCAGCAGGCCGCGGACGAGATGAAGGCCCAGGGCCGGCGGGGCGGGCTCATCCAGGCCGTGGCCCACGCCAAGCTCCGTTTCTTCAAGCTCTACATCCTCAAGCTCGGGATGCTGGACGGCCGCGCGGGCCTCATCAACGCCCTGGCCGGGGCGTACTACGCCTTCCAGAAGTACATCCGGGTGGAGGAAAAAGGCGACTGGGGCCCCGAGGACCGGCGGTAATTCCCCACCCCTCCCCTCCTCGCCCCCCCCTAAAACAACCCGGCCGCGGATCGCACGATCCGCGGCCGGGTTGTTTGCGTCCCCCAACCAAAAGGTTTCGGGGAGGTGGGGGATGGGGTCCGGGGAAGGGGGCGGGACCACATCCCATGGGGTCTTTTCCCAAAGGGGGTTCCGCTCCCTTCCCCGGTTCGCCCTACCCCTGCGCTCGAATCCAGGCCAAGGCCTCGGGCACGTCGAGGGTGCCGGTGTAGATGGCCTTGCCGGTGATGACGCCCTCCAGGCCTTCGGCGGCCAGGGGCCAGAGGTTCTTGACGTCGTCCAGGGTGGTGACGCCGCCCGCGGCCAGGACCGGGACCGTGGAGGCGCGGCACAGGCTGCGCATGGCCTCCAGGTTCACGCCGGTCTGCATGCCGTCGCGGGAGATGTC
>JBFWIY010000383.1:0-3552 GCA_050255855.1 Desulfovibrionaceae bacterium | reverse complement strand
CCAGGGGCAGGGTCTGGATGGTGGCCCTGGCCTCGGCCTCGTCGGTGAAGGGCGCGCCCAGCACCACGGCGAAGGAGAGCCCGCGCGCCTCGGACCAGGCCGCCAGCACCCGGGGCCCGAGGCCGAAGAAGGCGTACTTGCGCAGGGCGGCGTAGGCGCTGTCCAGGTCCGGGCAGGCCTCCAGGCGCACCCAGAGGGTGTCGGCCGGGATCTGCCCGGCCATGTCCCGGGACACCGGGAAGACCAGGGGCGCGCCCACGGGCACCCGCTCCAGGTCCGCGATGCCGGGGTTGGCCGCACGCATCTGCTCCAGCCCGGCGGCGTCGTAGACCCCGTAGATGTTGCGCATCATCTGGGAGACGTTCTCCAGGGGCAGCACCCGCACCCGGCCCAGGGCGGCGGGCAGGCCGCCCGGATCGGCCGTGGCGGCCGCAGCGGCCGGGGCCGGGCGCCCGGCCGACGGCGCAACAACGGCCGGAGCAAGGTCCGCCGCCGTCTCCGGGGCGACCTCGGCCCCGGCGTCGCGGCCGTCCCCGCCATGGGGACCGTTGCCCCGGATGGAGGCCGCGTCCGGCGTGGCCTCGGGCGAGGCCTCCGACGCCGGAGCCGCCGGGGCGCGGTCCTCGACCGCGGGCACCGGCGCATCGGGCGAAACGCGGGCCAGGATCACGTTCTCCGTGGCCCCGGCCAGGTCCGAAACCGGCTGTACCGCCGCCCCGGCGCGCTCCAGGCCGGGGAAGAGCCCGCGCACCTCGGGCACGTAGCGCACCGTGGCCAGCCCGCCCACCAGCAGCAGCACCGCGGCCGCGGCCCAGACCGGCCGCCAGCCCCGCCGCCCGGGCAGGCCGCGCTGCTCGCGCAGCACCTCGCGCACCATGCCGGAGGTGATGCGGTCCCGGTGCTCCACCATGAGGGCCAGCACCAGCCGGTGGCACAGGCGCACCACCTTGCGGGGGAAGCCCCGGGTGGCGCGGTACACGGCGCGCAGGGCCCCGCGCGTGAACAGATCGGGCATGGCCCGGCCCGCCCCCAGGGCGCGGTCGATGCGGAAATCGATCATGGCCCGCATGTCCTTGGCGCTCAGGGGCCCCAGGGCCATGTAGCAGTTGACCCGGTCCAGGAAGTTCTCCATGGACGCGATGACCGGCTCCAGCTCGGGCTGGGCGAAGATGACGATCTGCAACAGCTTGGAGGAGTTGGTCTCGTAGTTCAGCAGCTCGCGCAGGATCTCCAGGGACTCGCGGCTGATCTTCTGGCCCTCGTCGATGATGAGCAGCACGATCTTGTTCTCGTGCACGCCCCAGCGCAGCAGGGCCCGCTTGATGCGCTCCTTGAGGCCCCACTCGGACAGCCCGGGATCGGGCCGCTCGCCGGTGATCTGGGCGCAGAGCACCTTGAGGAAGGCCAGGGCCGACGGGAAGGCCGGGTCGAGCATGAGGTGCACGCGCACGTCGTCGCCGGTCATGTGGCGCACGAAGTGGCGGCACAGGGTGGTCTTGCCCGTGCCCACCGGACCGATGACCACGGAGAGTCCGCGGCGCAGGCGCACCGAGATCTCCATCTGCTGCAGGCACTGGATGTGCTGCGGCGCGAGATAGAGGTACGCCGGGTCCGGCGAGTTGGAAAAGGGTTCGCTGTGAAGTCCGATGTGCGAATAGTACTGCATGGTCCGCTCCCACCCGAGGGGCTAGGGCTGTTGCTCCGTGGCCGGGCCGGCCCCGCCGTCGGCGTTCCCGTCCTCGCTCTCCTGCTTGGCGGCGGCCTCCCGCGCCTTGCGCTCCTGCATCTCCTGCTCGATCTCCTCCATGGTCTTCTGCCGCTCGCCCGGCTGCCACTCGCTGAGCACCGTGGGGGTGATGAAGATGAGGAATTCGTCGTAGTAGTTGCTGCGATCCGTGCTGCTGAAGAGGCGCCCCAAGGCGGGGATGTCGCCCAGGCCGGGCACCTTGTCGTCGGTGTAGCTGTCCTTCTGCTTGGACAGACCGGAGATGACCACGGTCTCGCCGTCCCGGGCGATGAGGGTGGTCTCGGTCTCCTTCTTGATGATGAAGGGGTTGCCGTCCACGTCGCGGGAGGTGTCCACCTCGTCCTTCTTGATGAGCACGGAGAGCTTCAGATAGTCGTTGTCGATGATGTGCGGGGTGATCTCCAGGCGCAGCACCACGTCCTGGAACTCCACCGAGGTGGTGATGGTGCCGCCCGAGGTCTCGGTGGTCTGGTAGGGCACGCGCTCACCGGACTCGGTGTAGGCCTTCTGGTTGTCCATGGTGGTGATGGAGGGGCTGGAGATGATCTTGAGCTTGTTGTCCTCCTCCAGGGCGCGCAGCTGGAGCTCCAGGATGTTCTCCCCCAGGTTGCCGAAAAGCAGGCCGAACCCCGCGCCGGCGGTGGAGCCGGTCAGACTGCCGGGAAGGAGGTTGATGCCCATGCCGTTCCCCGCGGAGGTGGTCCCCAGGGTGGGGTTGTACTCCGGCAGGGCGCCGTCCACGATGGTCGTGGTGCTCTCGCCCGTGTCGCCGCTGGGCATGAGGTAGAGGTTGCGGTTGTTGACCCCGCTCTTGCCCTTGTAATAGCCGCCCCACTGGAAGCCCAGGGCCCGGGCCGTGTCCGTGGTGGTCTCCACGATGTGGGCCTTGAGCTTGATCTGGGCGCGGGGGGCGTCCAGATGGGCGATGATGTTCACGATCTTGTCCATGTCCTTGCGCAGGGCCTGGATGATGAGGGCGTTGGAGCTGGCGTCCACCTGGATGGTGCCCATGGCCTCCCCCTTATCGTTCTTGGACAGGAAGGTGAGCAGGCCGGGCTGCAGGGCCGCGGCGTCGGCGTACCGGACGCGCACGATGCTGGTGGCGAAGGCCTCCACCTGCTGCATGGCCAGTTTTTCCTGCTGCTGCTGCTTGCGCAGCACGTCCAGGTCCAGGTCGAACTTCACGTCCTCCATGGTCATGACCCGGAGGATGTCGCCCTCCCAGGAGAAGGTCAGCTTGTTGGCGGCGAGCACTCCCTTGAAGACCTGGGCCCAGGGGGTCTGGACGATGTTGATGTTCACCGTGCCCTGCACGGAGGGGCTGACCACGATGGACTGCCTGGCGGCGCGGGACAGGGCCTGGAGCACGGCCACCAGGTCGGCGTCGTGCATGCGCAGGGAGATCTTGAACTGGGGCAGGGGACGTTCGACTTCCGGTTTGGCGGCATCGATGGGCTCGGCCTGGATAAGGGTCTGCTGGACGTTTTCGGGGCGAAGATCGTTGCTTGGGGAGTGGCCCGGAGACTGCTCGGCCATGACCTTCCATTTCTCGATGGCCTCGTCGTACTCGGCGACGTGCTCGTTCTTCGATGAGCAGTTCGTCGCCGCGAGGGCCATGGCCAGCAGTAGAACGATCCAGTATGCCGATTTCATGCGCGTCACCTGATGGTCTTGAGGCCGATCTGCTCGATATCGTCCACGGCCAGGGGAATCTGTCGCTTGTACAGGTTGCCGGTGGCGGCGTCGCGCCGCTCGATGACGACGAAACCCTTGTTCACCGTCAGCAAATGATAGCCGCCAAAGGC
>JBFWIY010000382.1:0-3554 GCA_050255855.1 Desulfovibrionaceae bacterium | reverse complement strand
ACTGGTACAGGTAGTAGGGCCGCACCCGGCACTTGAGCAGGCCGTGGTACAGGGCCTTGAGGGTGGAGACCTGGTCGTTGATGCCGGAGAGCAGCACGGTCTGACTGCCGAGGGGGATGCCTGCGTCGGCCAGGCGCTCGCAGGCCCGGGTGGTCTCGGGGGTCAACTCGTCCGGGTGGGTGAAGTGCAGGCTGATGAACAGCGGGTGGTAGCGCTTGAGCATCTTGCACAGGTCGGTGGTGATGCGCTGGGGCAACACGGCCGGGACCTTGGAGCCGATGCGCAGCATCTCCACGTGGGGGATGCGGCGCAGCCGGGAGAGCAGCCACTCGATCTGGTCGTCGGGCATGGTGAGCGGGTCGCCGCCGGAGATGAGCACGTCGCGCACCTCGGGGTGGGCCTCGATGTAGGCGATGTCGCGCTCCCAGCGCTTCTTGCTCGGGGCCAGGCCCTTGTGCCCGCCCACGGCGCGGGAGCGGGTGCAGTAGCGGCAGTAGGTGGAGCAGAAGCCCGTGGCCAGGAAGAGCACCCGGTCCGGATAGCGGTGGACCAGGCCCTCGGTGGGGCTGTCGTGGTCCTCGCCCAGGGGGTCCATGGCCTCGCCGGGCATGATGAGGCGCTCGGCCAGGGTGGGCATGACGCAGCGGCGCACGGCCTGGGAGGGATCGTCCGGGTCGAGCAGCGAGGCGTAGTAGGGCGTGACCGAGAGCGGCAGGCACTGGCCCTTGAGGGTCAGGGCGGCGTACTCGTCGCTGGAAAGATGGAGGAACCGCTCCGCGGCGGCCACGGAGGTGATGCGGTTGCGGATTTGCCAGCGCCAGTCGTTCCAGTCCGCCCGGGTGGAGCCGGGGAAATGGGCGCGGTAGAAGGCGCTGCGGGGGTCGATGGAGGCGGTCCGGGATTTGGCGGACCGCTCGGGCTGCGCGAAGGCGCGCTTGAGGGGGGGCTCCGCAGCCGATTCCTTGGCGGATTCGGTGCGGGAGGGAGGCTCAGCGGCGATGTTTTCGCCGAGCGTCGATTTCATCGGTTCTGCTCCTTATCTGAGGGGTTGCTGGGTTTTGAAACGGAGACGCGGACCGGCCCGATGGGGTCAGTCCGCGGCCTCGAACCGCCGGACGTCGTCCGGGTCGTAGCCGTCGTCGGCTCGGGGGACCACCTCGTACTCGTAGACTTCGAGCACGCGGCGGCGGCCCTTCTGCTGCAGGCGGCCGCGCACGCGCACCGCCTCCCGGCAGAGGTTCACCAGTTCGTTGAGGTACTTTTCGCTCTTGAGCTCATAGTCCTTGTCGTCCGTGGCCGAGAGGGTGACGCCGGTGATGTTGTCGTAGTTGCCGTCGTACACGGGGCAGAGGATTCCGGTGAGCGTCGTGGTATCCGTCATCATATCCGATCCTTGCGCCCTCCGTGGTCCCGGTCCCCGGGGCGGGGGGCCGTGGCGCCGGGCCGCGGCACGGCTCCGGCCCGCGGGGGGCGTCTTGAAGCCGCGGATAGCATTCGCCGTGCCACTGTTTATAAATAATTTATTTCGAGCAGTTATAAAATATCTAGACGATTACGATCGGAACCGAGAGGACCGATTATTTTGGGTTGGGGGGTCGGTGCGGGGGCTTCCGGCCGCCCTTGGGGGGCGTGCCGGCGGGGATGCAAAACAAAACAATGGGGTTGGAAAAAATCGGAACCGGAAGGGCCGATACGCCGGATGTCGGAATGTCCGATTCCGAAAGCCCCGGCCCGCCGCGGGGCGGGGACCGGGGCGGGGCGCTGTTATTTGAAGGTTTCCTTGCGCAGCCCGTATTTTTTCATGAGCTTGTGGAGCTGGCGCGGGGTGATGCCGGCCCGGGCCGCGGTGTGGTCGATGCGCCCGGCGTTCTCCTTGAGGAGCTCCTTGAGGTAGGCGCGCTCCACGTCCTCCACGCAGCGGCGGCGCACGGCCTCCAGGGGCAGGGCGGTGTCCAGGGGCTGGGGCGGGGCCAGCGGGTGCTCGGCGAAGAGTTCGGCCGGGAAGCTGGCCCGGGTCAGGCTGTCCGAGGTCTCCAGGATGACGGCCCGCTCCAGCAGGTTCTCCAGCTCGCGCACGTTGCCCGGCCAGTCGTAGCGCATCAGGGCGTCGAGCACATCGTCGTCGATGCGCTCGATGGGTTCGGCGTAGCCGAGCTGGAGGCGGCGCAGGATGGTCTGGGCCATGTGCGGGATGTCGGGCAGGCGGTCGCGCAGGGACGGCACCTGGAGGGGGAAGACGTTGATGCGGTAGAAGAGGTCCTTGCGGAAGGTGCCGAGCTTGCAGGCCGCCTCCAGGTCCTCGTTGGTGGCGGCGATGACGCGCACGTCCGTGGCGATGTCGCGCTCGCCGCCCACGCGCTGGAAGCTGTGGCTGTGCAGCACGTCCAGGAGCTTGATCTGGGCGGCCGGGGTGAGCGTGCCCACCTCGTCCAGGAAGATGGTGCCGGTGTGGGCGATCTCGAACTTGCCGGGCTTCTGGCGGGTGGCGCCGGTGAAGGCCCCTTTTTCGTGGCCGAAGAGTTCGCTCTCCAGCAGGGTCTCGGGCACGGCCCCGCAGTGCACGGTGACGAAGGGCCGGTCGGCCCGGTTGCTCAGGCGGTGGATGAGCCGGGCCAGGGTGCCCTTGCCCACGCCGGTCTCGCCCAGGAGCAGGATGGTGGTGCGGGTGGGGGCCACGCGGCGGATGCGCCGCAGCACCTCCTGCATGGCCGGGGTCTCGCTGGTCAGGTCCTCCAGCCAGCCGTCGGGCATGAAGAAGGGGTTCTGCGGGTGCGGCCCGGCCACCACCAGTCCGTCCTGGGGGTGCGGGGTCCGCTCGGGCTCCGGGATGAGCGCCTCGCCGCGCAGGGGATCGTCGTCGTGCTGTGTGTTCAAGCCGGCCTCCCGACAGTCCAGGCCATGGGCCAATCGGGCCCGGCTGTCAAGGGTCGGGCCGGGGGCGGACCGGGGGCCGGACCGGGGGGCGTCAGACCTCCGCGGCGAGCTCCCGCAGGGTCTGGGCCAGGGTGTCCATGTCCACGGGTTTGGAGAGGTAGCCGTCCATGCCCGCGTCCAGGAAGCGCTCGCGGTCGCCCTCCAGGGCGTGGGCGGTCAGCGCGATGACCGGCATGCGCGGCGCGTCCGTGGCCCGCTCGAACCGGCGCAGCAGGCCCACGGCCTGTTCGCCGTCCATGACCGGCATCTGGATGTCCATGAGCACGCAGTCGAAGTGGTCGTTCTGCAGGGCGTCCAGGGCCTGGCGGCCGTTCTCCACGCAACGGGCCGTGTGGCCCATGCCGCGCAGGAAGCGCTCGATGGTCAGGCGGTTCACTCGGTCGTCCTCGGCCACCAGCACGTGCAGGGGCCGGGCCTGCACGGCCACGGCGCGGGGCTCCCTGAGGGCCGAGGCCCGGGGCGGGGCCTCCGGGCTGGGCAGGGTGAAGTAGATGGTGGTGCCCTTGGCGAGCTGGGAGTCCACGGTGATGGTGCCGCCCATGAGCTGCACCAGGCGCTTGACGATGCCCAGGCCCAGGCCGGTGCCGCCGTACTGGCGGGTGGTGGAGCCGTCCACCTGG
>JBFWIY010000381.1:0-3576 GCA_050255855.1 Desulfovibrionaceae bacterium | reverse complement strand
GGCTGGCGGCTGGCCCCCGGGGCCCTGGGCGAACGCCTGGCCGCGGAGCTGGCCGAACTCACCGTGCTCTCCGGCCGCGCCACGCAACGCGACGCGAGCGAGCCCGGCGAGGTCGTGGACGAGACCGTGGACGAGACCGAGGCCGCGGATATGGCCGACGACGCGCGCAAACCCGGCGCGGAGGCCCCGGCGTGAGCGCCTGGCTGCTGCCCCTGCGCGAACGCGGGCCATCTGCGGCCATCCATCTGAATTTTCTCTGGAACGACGGCTACTCCTACATCATGGACAACCACCGGGCCGCGCTCTGGTGCTGGGCCCGGCACCTGCCGGAGCTGGCCGGGACCCCGGGCAGCGTGGCCCTGCTGCACATCGACCGGCACACCGACGCCCTGGCCCCGGGCCGGGACCTGGCCGCCCTGCCCGGCCTGGAGCTCACCACCCTGGACGTCACCGGGCTGAGCCTGGCCGACTACCTGGCCGCCGGGTACGAGGGCAAGCTCCTCACCCGCATCCCCCTGTTCCGCTGGGACAACTACCTGGGCCTGATGCTCACCCGGCGGCCGGAGCTGGTGCACGACCTGGTCCTGGCCACCCACGGCCGGGGCGAGCGGCCGGGGCATCCGGCCCTGTACGAGTCGCCCCCCTGGCAGCTGCCGCTCCTGGACCTCACCAAGGGCGGGCCCTGGATCGTGAACCTGGACCTGGACTACCTGGTGTTCAAGGCCCCGGACGGCCGCTTCCGGCCCATGTTCGGCCCGGAATACCTGACCGCCCTCCTGGCCGCCGTGACCCGGGCGCGCGAGGCCGGGCAGGTGCGCTGCCTGACGATCTGCCTCTCCCCCGAGTGCTGCGGGGGCTGGGCCGCGGCCGAGGCCCTGGCCCGGCCGGTCTGCGAGGCCCTGGGGCTCGACTTCGCCCTGCCCGAGGCCTGACCACGCCCCGACGCCCGACGCCCCGCCCGGCCCGGCAATGGCCGGAATGAACAAAAAAACGCCCGCCCCCGCCTTGACACCCCGGCTCCGATGCTTATCACTTGCGAGCCAAGACATGGGCGATCCGGACGGCTGCGGACCGCGCCGCCGCTTCGGCCGCGCAACGGTCCCGGCCCAAGGCCGCAGCCCCGCACGAACCACACTTCAAGTATCCATAGTGGAGGAGTCAAAACCATGAAGCTCAAACCCCTGCATGACCGTGTGCTCGTCAAGCGCCTGGAGATGGAGGAGAAGACCGCCGGCGGCATCATCATCCCCGACACCGCCAAGGAAAAGCCCCAGAAGGGCGAAGTCGTGGCCGCCGGGCCCGGCAAGGTGGACGACGACGGCAAGCTCGTGAAAATGAGCGTCAAGAAGGGCGACATCGTGCTCTTCGCCAAGTACGCGGGCACCGAGATCAAGATCGACGGCCAGGAGCACCTGGTCATGCGCGAGGAGGACATCCTCGCCATCGTCGAGTAGCCCCCGGGCATCATCCCCATTTCCAAGCATTTCCCCCGAAAGGAGAACACATCATGGCTGCCAAGGAAATCCTGTTCGACGCCAAGGCCCGCGAGAAGCTGAAAGCGGGCGTGGACAAGCTGGCCAACGCCGTCAAGGTCACGCTCGGCCCCAAGGGCCGCAACGTGGTCATCGAGAAGAGCTTCGGCTCCCCCATCATCACCAAGGACGGCGTCACCGTGGCCAAGGAGATCGAGCTTGAGGACAAGTTCGAGAACATGGGCGCCCAGATGGTGAAGGAAGTCGCGAGCAAGACCTCGGACATCGCCGGCGACGGCACCACCACCGCCACCATCCTGGCCCAGGCCGTGTTCACCGAAGGCGTGAAGCTCGTGGCCGCCGGCCGCAACCCCATGGCCATCAAGCGCGGCATCGACAAGGCCGTCGAGTCCCTCATCAAGGAGCTGGACAAGATCGCCAAGCCCACCCGCGACCAGAAGGAGATCGCCCAGGTCGGCACCATCTCCGCCAACAACGACGCCACCATCGGCACCATCATCGCCGACGCCATGAGCAAGGTGGGCAAGGAAGGCGTCATCACGGTGGAGGAGGCCAAGGGCCTGGAGACCACCCTGGACGTGGTCGAGGGCATGCAGTTCGACCGCGGCTACCTCTCCCCCTACTTCGTCACCAACACCGAAAAGATGACCTGTGAGCTGGAGAATCCGCTGATCCTCATCAACGAGAAGAAGATCTCCAACATGAAGGACCTCCTGCCCGTGCTGGAGCAGGTGGCCAAGATGAACAAGCCCCTGCTCATCATCGCCGAGGACATCGAGGGCGAGGCCCTGGCCACCCTGGTGGTGAACAAGCTGCGCGGCACCCTGAACGCCGTGGCCGTCAAGGCCCCGGGCTTCGGCGAGCGCCGCAAGGCCATGCTCCAGGACATCGCCGTGCTCACCGGCGGCGCCGCGGTCTCCGAAGACCTGGGCGTGAAGCTGGAGAGCATCACCGTGGCCAACCTGGGCACGGCCAAGCGCATCGTCATCGACAAGGAGAACACCACCATCGTGGGCGGCGCGGGCAAGACCGCGGACATCAAGGCCCGGGTCAAGCAGATCCAGGCCGAGATCGCGGACTCCAAGTCCGACTACGACCGTGAGAAGCTCCAGGAGCGCCTGGCCAAGCTGGTGGGCGGCGTGGCCGTCATCAACGTCGGCGCGGCCACCGAGACCGAGATGAAGGAGAAGAAGGCCCGCGTGGAGGACGCCCTGAACGCCACCCGCGCCGCGGTGGAGGAAGGCATCGTGCCCGGCGGCGGCGTGCCGCTGGCCCGGGCCGCCAAGGTGCTGGCCAAGGTCAAGGGCTCGGACGACGACGAGATCGCGGGCATCGAGATCATCCGCCGCGCCGCCGAGGAGCCCCTGCGCCAGATCGCGGGCAACGCGGGCTTCGAGGGCTCCGTGGTGGTGGAGAAGGTTCGCGAGGGCAAGGACGGCTTCGGGTTCAACGCGGCCACCGGCACCTACGAGGATCTGATCGCCGCGGGCGTCATCGACCCGAAGAAGGTGACGCGCATCGCCCTGCAGAACGCGGCGAGCGTGGCGGGCCTGCTGCTGACCACGGAGTGCGCCATCGCCGAGAAGCCCAAGAAGGAAGCCCCGATGCCCGCCATGCCCGGCGGTGGCATGGGCGGCATGGGCGGCATGGGCGGCATGTACTAGGCCGCAAGCGCCAGCCAGAATCGAATCCAAAGGCCCCCGGAGCGATCCGGGGGCCTTTTTCCGCTTGACGTGCGAACCAAAATTGGTACATATGGTGGTAGCGCTGGCTGGGGCCCAGGAGACACGCCCATGAAAAAAGTCACGGCCCTGTTCCACAGGGCGTCCAACGGCCGAAGCCCCGCGCTGGAATGGCTCCGCGCCCTGACCAAGGAGGACAAAAGAAAAATCGGCGAGGAACTCATGGTGGCGGAATTCGGCTGGCCCCTCGGGATGCCCGTGTGCCGCGCCATCGCGGGGACCCCGCTGCACGAAATCCGGGTCAACCTGGACAACGGCAGAATCGCCAGGGTGCTTCTGGTGGTCAGCGGCTCCCACATGTGTGTTCTTCACGGATTCATCAAGAAACAACAGAAAACGCC
>JBFWIY010000380.1:0-3583 GCA_050255855.1 Desulfovibrionaceae bacterium | reverse complement strand
TGCTCGCCTCGGGCTCGGCCGCGGCCTTGAGCGCCAGCGCGCCCGGGGAGCAGATGGGGCCCGGGGGCAGGCCGTCGTGCTGGTAGGTGTTGTACGGGTTGGACCCGTCCTCCAAATGTTTCGTGCGCAGGTTGCCGTCGAAGTCCGGGCCCAGGCCGTAGATCACCGTGGGGTCCGCCTGGAGCCGCATGGGCCGCTTCAGCCGGTTGGCGTACACCCCGGCGATGGTGGGCCGCTCCGGGCCGAAGCCCGTCTCCTTCTCCACGATGCTCGCCAGGATCACCAGCCGGTGCAGCGCCTCGGGCCGGGGCAGCGGGTCGCCCAGCACCTCGCGCGCCTGGGCGAAGAACTCCTTCACCATCAGCTCCACCAGGTCCTCGGCCCCGTGCTCCAGGGCCTTGGACAGCATGTACGTCTCCGGGAACAGATAGCCCTCGGCGCTGTCCGCCGGGATGTGGAGGCGCTCCAGCAGGGCCTTGTCGTGCACCGCGGCCGCGAAGTCCGCAACGCTGCACAGGCCCGCGTCCTCGGCCAGCCGGGCGGTCTGCCACCAGGTGAGCCCCTCGCGCACGGTGAAGCGGTGCAGGATGCCCGCCGAGGTGGTGATGCGCACCAGGACCTCGTCGGGGAGCATGCCGGTGCTGAGCAGGAACTCCCCGGCCTTGACCTGGGTGGTGAGCTGCCGGTCCTGGGCCATGCCCACGAAATACTTCCGGTTCTTTATGAGCCCCTGGGCCTCCAGGCGGCCCGCCAGCTGGAGGAAGGTCTCGCCCGGGGTGATGACGAAGACCACGTCCCGGCCCGGGGTCTCGGGGGGACGGTAGTGGAAGTCGTAGTACCGCCAGGCGAACCAAGCCCAGACGATGGTGACGCCCACCATCACCACCACGGCCGCGCCGACCAGGTATTTCAGGCGGTCCGGGTTCGCAGCCAACTTTCCAGCAGCACCGTGGCCGCCTGGCTGTCCAGTCGGGTTTTCCGTCTCTTGGGGCATCGGATTCCGGCCTCGCGCAGTTGGTCCTCGGCCTGGGCCGAGGTGAGCCGTTCGTCGTAGAGCTCCACGGGCACGTCGGTGCGGCGGGCCAGGCTGGCCGCGAAGTTGCGGGCCTGGCGGGTGGTTTCCGTGTCGCGGCCTTCCAGGTCGAGCGGCAGGCCCACCACCACGCGCTCCACCCCTTCCTTTTGCAGGATGTCCAACAGGTCGTCGAAGAGCTTGGCCCGGGTGGTGCGCTCGATGAGGCCGTAGGGCGAGGCCAGCAGCCCCTCGGGGTCGCAGACGGCCAGGCCCACCCGCTTGAGCCCGAAATCAATGGCGAGCGCGCGCATGGGATTCCTCCGGGTGCGCCACCGTGCCGCGCCGGGCGCGGGGTGTCAAGCCGGTGGCGGAAGAATGGAGGCCGGGCGGCGGATGCGGGCCAGGCCGGGGCCGGGCCGGACGCGGGCCGGATGGGAGGGTGGACGTGGGGTGGACGTGGGGTGGACGGACGCCGGACGCGGGTGCGGACGCGGGCCGCGTAAAACAATGATAATGGAAAATACTCAAACCATTCCCGGGAGACGGCGCGCCGCCTATAGGCCTCCGATTCCGACCGCCGGGCGAGGCCTCGCCCGCCGCAGCGACGGCCGGTCCAGGTCATCCCCTGCAGCGGGGGAGGCGAAGGGGAGTTCGACCATGGCGACATCGGCCTTGCCTGCACTGCGCGTTCCCAACCTGCGCGGCGACATCTTCGGCGGGCTCACCGCCGGGGTCATCGCCCTGCCCCTGGCCCTGGCCTTCGGCGTGGCCAGCGGGGTGGGCGCGGCCGCCGGGCTCTACGGGGCCATCGCCCTGGGCCTGCTGGCCGCCGTGTTCGGCGGCACCCCGAGCCAGATCTCCGGCCCCACCGGGCCCATGACCGTGGTGACGGCCTCGGCCGTGGCGGCCTTTTCCGGGGACTTCTCCCTGGTCATCTGCGTGGCGCTGCTGGCCGGGGCGTTCCAGGCGGCCTTCGGCGTGCTGGGGCTGGGGCGGCTGGTGCGCTTCATCCCCTATCCGGTCATCTCCGGGTTCATGAGCGGCATCGGGGTCATCATCATCCTGTTGCAGCTGCCCGTGCTGCTGGGGCTGCCCTCGGCGGGCTCGCCTCCGGCGGCCCTGGCCGCCCTGGTCCACGTGTCGGACATGGACCCGGTCTGCCTGTGCCTGGCCGCGGCCACCATGGCCATCGTGTTCTTCACCCCGTCCCACGTCTCCTCCATGCTGCCCTCGCCCATGCTGGCCCTGGTGGCCATGACCGGCGTGGCCTGGATGTATCAGCTGGACGTGCCGGTCATCGGGGCCATTCCGGCCGGGCTGCCCGCGCTGCACCTGCCCGGCTTCGACCTGGCCCTCACCGGGCGCATCGCCGGGCTGGCCCTGGCCCTGGCCGCCCTGGGCTGCATCGACACGCTGCTCACCTCCATCGTGGCGGACTCGCTCACCCACGATCGCCACGACCCCCGGCGCGAGCTCATCGGCCAGGGGGTGGGGAACATGGCCGCCGCGCTGGTGGGCGGGCTGCCCGGGGCCGGGGCCACCATGCGCACGGTGGTGAACATCAAGGCCGGGGGCTCGTCGCGGCTTTCCGGGGTGGTCCACGCCCTGTTCCTCGTGTCGGTGCTGTTCGGGGTGGGGCCGCTGGCGGCGCACATCCCGCTCTGCGTGCTGGCGGGCATCCTCATCAAGGTGGGGGTGGACATCCTGGACTACCGGATGCTGAAGCTCCTGCGCCGCGCCCCGCGCGAGGACCTGCTGGTCATGCTGGTGGTGTTCGGGGTGACGGTGTTCGCGGACCTCATCGTGGCCGTGGGGGTGGGGGTGACGCTGGCCGCGGTGATGACCACCTTCCGCATCGCCCGGCAGACGCAGATCCGGATCGACGAGCCGGGCAACGGCGCGCGCGAGCGCGAGGACGAGCGCGACCTCCAGGACGGCACGGACTTCAAGGTCCGGGTCATCACGGTGCGCGGGCCGTTCTTTTTCGGCACGGCCTCGCAGATGCAGGACAAGATCACCGGGTTCGTGGGGGCCGAGGTGGTGCTGGTGAACTGTCTGGAGGTGCCCTTCATGGACATCTCGGCGGTGTTCGCCCTGCACGGCATGGTGGAGAAGTTCCGCGACTCCGGGGTGGACGTGGTGCTGGCGGCCAAGCCCGAGCAGCGCGAGCAGCTGTTGGGCCTGGGCTTTCGCGAGCTGGTGGGGGCGGAGCGCATTCTCACCAGCCACGAGGCCGCCCTGGACGAGGCCTGGCGCATCCAGCGCGAGCGCGACCGGGACGACGAACTCCCGGCCTCGGCCTAAGCCCTCTCCATCTCCCCGGCGCAGCCGCCTCCCCCCCAAACCCCACTAAAAAGGTCTGGGGGAAGGGGAAGAGGGTCCGGGGGAAGGGGAAACCCCCTCTCCTCAAGAGGGGGTTTCCCCTTCCCCCGGTTCGCGCCACCCGTCCCGCCCCGCCTCACCGGCCCGGCCTTGCCAACCGGCGTTCGGATTCCTATAGTCCGGTCCCGGTCGCCGGCTCGGGACCGGCCGTCCGGTTTTTCCGGCTCTGGCCGGCAAGGAGGCGCC
>JBFWIY010000379.1:0-3590 GCA_050255855.1 Desulfovibrionaceae bacterium | reverse complement strand
GCCGCCACGTCCATGAGCATGGCCACCACGGGCCGGTGGGTGCGCTCCCTCCAGGCCGTGACCTCGTGATACAAAATGTCGCTGGCCGTGGCCGTGCCGCCGGGCGAGTCGATCATCAGGATCAGGGCCCCCACGTCCGGGTCCGCCTCGGCCAGCTTCAGGCGGCTCGTCACCTCCTGCACCACCGAGGGCCGGGCGCTGAGCATGCCGCGCTCCGCCGAGGTGCCCAGGAACCCGCGCACGTCGATGAGCGCCACCTTGCCGGGCCCGCTCCCGTCCAGCACCGACTCCCGCAACGGCTCGTCCGCCCCGCCCCCGAACAGCTTCACCTTGGGGGCGCAGGACGCCAGCACCACCACGCACGCGAGCAACAACACCAGTTTGCGCATGTCCGTCTCCTTGCCCCTCCGCCCTACCACAGACCGGCCACGCGGCAAAGGGAAGCCTCCCCATGCGGTGCAGGACGCCGTGGCGCTAAGTCGCCCGGTCGCATTCGCGCCCGGCCGACCAAGCGCCACGTTGCGGCGGCCGGGGGGGCAGGGCCCCCCCCGGACCCCCCATTTGGCGTTGCGGTTTCCGCTTGGCGCGTGGGACGCCGCGCCGGGTCCCGCCAACGTGCGGGCCGCGCCAAGCGAAAACCGCAACGCGGAAGGGGTTGGGGAGGAGGAATGATGGGCGGGGATGACGTGGGCCGATGACAAGGGTTGGGGAAAGGAGAAGGGGGGGGGAAGGGGTCGCTCCGCGACGGGATTTGGGGGGGAGCGCTCCATCCGACGGTCCGTGGCGGCCGCCCCCCCGGAGACTCGTCCCCATAAAAACCACGTGAGTGGGCCCTCCCGGTCCCCTTCCCCTGCCGTGGCGTTCGGGGTAGGGGGATGGGCATGGACGTGCACATGTGGTTGGCCTTTGTCGTGGCCGCGTCGGTGTTGCTGGTGCTGCCCGGGCCTACGGTGCTGCTGGTGGTGGGCTGCGCCCTGGGCGGCGGGGCGCGCACGGCCCGGGCCACGGTGCCCGGGGTGGTGCTCGGGGACGGTCTGGCCCTGACCCTGTCGCTGGTCGGGCTCGGCGCGGTGCTGGCGGCCTCGGCCCTGCTCTTCACCGTGCTCAAGCTGGCGGGCGCGGCCTACCTCGTTTATCTGGGCATCCGGATGTGGCGATCTCCCGCCGCGGCCCCGCACGTGCCCGACGCCGGTTTGACCGGGGGCGCGGCCGGGGCGGACCGGACCCTGTTTCTCCGCGCCTTTTTCGTCACCGCCACCAATCCCAAGTCCATCGCCTTTTTCGTGGCCTTCGTGCCCCAGTTCCTGGACCACGCCCGGCCGCTCGGCCCGCAGATGTTCGCCCTGGGCCTGACCTTCACCACCCTGGCCGCCATCAACACCACGGCCTGGGCCCTGCTGGCGGGCCGCGCCCGCGACGCCCTGCGCCGCCCGAGCTGGATCCGCGCCCTGCAACGCACCGGCGGCGCCCTGCTCGTGGCCGCCGGCGTGGCCACCGCAAGCCTGCGGCGGGCCGTCTAGGCGCGTCAAAAGAATCTCCCCGCACCAGGGACAGGCCGCCGTGGCGCGCCAAGTCGCCCGGCCGCGAATGCGTCCGGCCGACCAAGCGTCACGTTGCGGTTTTCGTTTGGCGTGGACGCCGCCGTGTCGGGAAACACCGCGACGAATTGTCCGCTCCCCGGCCCGCCCCGCCCCGCAACAGGCGTTCAGGACAGGGATGGGTGCGGGAGTCGGCTCGTGCCTTCGCCCAACCATACCCCAACCAAAAAGGCCTGGGGGAAAGGGGAAGGGGTCGCTCCGCGACGGGATCTTGGGGGGAGCGCTTCATCCGACGGTCCGTGGCGGCCGCCCCCCGGAGACTCGTCCCCATGAAACCCACGTGAGTGGGCCCCTCTCCTGAAGAAGGGGGTTTCCCCTTCCCCCGGTTCGCCTCGCCTCCTTCCTCCCCTTACGGGAAGTCCGGCGGTTGGGCGAGGGGCCACCAGGTGGGGGCCACGGTGGTGCGCAGCGAGGTGCGGCGGGGCAGGTGGTCGGGCAGGGGGCTGTATTCCCGCGGCCGTTCCGAGGTGCGCCACCACAGGTAGTATCCGGCCTCCGGGATCCAGCGGCACAGGAGCTGGTCGTGGTCCCATTGGAAGGCGGTGTCCGCCAGGGTGTAGTCGCGGCCGTCGATGCGGAAGCGGGTGAGGTCGTCCAGGCGCACGGGCCGCCAGTCCAGGGCCGTGGCGCAGGGCTGGGGCAGGCCGGTGTCCGCGGCGTAGTAGCGGGTGACGCCGTCGATGTCCGTGACCCGGAGCAGGCCCAGGGCGGCGGAGTGTTCCACGCGCGGGTTGGGCAGGCCGGTCGGGCCGGGGTGGTTCAGGATGAGGTCCGTGCGGTGGAGCACCGGGTTCCAGGTGCGGTAGCGGAGCACGCCGTCCGGGTCCAGGGCGTACTGGGCCAGGCGGCGGGTGAAGGGCACGGGCTGCCGGGCGGCGAGGTCGTAGGCGGCCGGGGAGCCGTCGGTCCGGGTCAGGGCCAGGTAGCGCTCGTCCACCCGGGCGGCGGCAAAGGGCCCGCCGGGCGCGTTGAGGCGCTCCATTTCGGTCCCGGCGGCGGCGTTGTAGAGCAGCACCGACCCGTCGGCGTGGACCAGGGCGAGCACGGCCCCGGCCGGGGTGAAGCCCAGGCCGATGCAGGGCCCGGCGTGCTCCAGGGCGGGTTTGGGGCGGCTGCCCGGGCGGCCGGTCCAGAGGGTCCCGGCGGCGTCCAGCAGGGCGAAGGTCTCGCCCCCCTGGGACAGGGCCGCGGCCCGCACCTCGCGCCCCAGGTCGTAGGTCTCCACGAGCTCGCAGTCGGCCACGTCCAGGCGGTGGGCGCGGCCCTGCCCGTCCACGGCCAGGATCCAGGGGGAGTCGGGCGAATAGGCCAGGGCGCGGATGGGCCCGTCCAGCACGGGCAGTCCGTGCCCGCCCCCGGCGGCGTGGCCGTCCAGCGGGGTGAAGCCCGGGGCGGCGGCAGGGGCGGCGTCGGGGGCGACATCCGGGGCGGTGGCGTTGCGGTCGTCGGCCGCCATGGCGGCCCGGGCGGCGTCGGCGGGCGGCCCGGCCGCGTCCGCGTTGTCGTCGCTGTCCCCGGCCTCGGCTCGGGGCTCGCCCACCCGGCAGCCGTCCGGGCCGATGACGTCCAGGCTGCCGTCGGCATGCCCCACGGCCAGGCCGCGGTCCCAGGCCGCAAAGGCCGTGACCGCGCGGGCCAGGTCCAGGACCACCGGACTCTCGGCCACGAGCTGCATGCGCCCGGCGCGCCGGTCCGCAGGCGGGGGCGCATAGAGCCCGGCCAGGGGAAAGGCCTGGGCGCTGCGTGCGGCGTCCAGAAACCGGGCCAGGTTGAGGTCCGGATCGGGCGGGACCTCCGGCCGGGCCGCACACCCGCCCCCGACCAGCAGGAGCGGCAACAGCAGCGCCAACACAAAGAGGTCGCGGCCTTTTTCCATGAGCGCACCATACCGAACCCCGCCCCGCCCGGCAACATGGACGAATCGGGGTGGACGAATCGGGGTGGACGAGTCGGGGAAAGCCTCCGGCGGCCGGGGGGCTCCGCCCCCCGGAC
>JBFWIY010000378.1:0-3597 GCA_050255855.1 Desulfovibrionaceae bacterium | reverse complement strand
CTGGCCCGGCGCATCCTGGACGACCTGTGCCGGGCCCAGGGCCGCCCGCCCCTGGCCCTTTCCGAGCGCGCCCTGGCCGTGCTGCGCGCCCACGCCTGGCCGGGCAACGTGCGCGAGCTGCGCAACGCCCTGGAGGCGGGCACGGTGTTCTGCACGGGCGGGACCATCCGGCCCGAGGACCTCCAGTTGGAGGACGGCCCGGGCGAGATCCGGCCCGAAGTCCGGAGCGAAGTCCGGCCCGAGGTCCGGGCCGAAGTCCCGGCCCCGGGCGGAGCGGCGGCCCCGGACTCCCTCTCCCTGGAGGACAACGAACACCAGGCCATCCTCCGGGCCCTGAAGCACACGGGCTGGAACAAGACCGCCGCGGCCGACGAGCTGGGCATCAGCCGCCGGGCCATCCACTACAAGATCAAGAAGTACGGCATCGGCGACCCGGGCCCCGGGGAGGGGCGATGACCCCGCGCCCCCCATCGGCCCTGGTCCGGGCCTTCCGCCGCCTGGGCCTGCGCGCCCGGTTCATGACCGTGGTGCTGGCCTCGGTGCTGGCGAGCTTCGTGCTCTTCACCGCGGCCACGGTCTGGTTCCAGCACCGCGACCTGACCCGCGACTACCGCGAGAGCATCGAGCACTTCACCACGGTGCAGAGCGCCATCCTGGCCGAGACCCTGTGGCAGATGAACGACAAGATCCTGCGCCAGCAGCTGGAGAGCCTGCTGCTCTACCCCTGGGTGGCCGGGGCCTCGGTGGCCACCCCGGACGGGGGCTACGTGCAGAGCGTGGGCGCGGCCCCGGACGCCGCCGGGGACGATCCGGAGCTGACCCTGGTGCGGCGTCCGGTGGTCTACGACTTCCGGGGCCAGCCCCAGCTCATCGGCGAACTCACGGTGCGCTTCCATCGCGGCCACATCCGCCAGGCCGTGCTGGACGCCCTGGGGCGCGAGCTGGTGCTGCTGCTCCTGCTCTGCGTCACCGTGGCGGGCGGGGCCTACGTGGCCCACCGGGTGAGCATCGGCATGCCGCTGGCCCGCTTCCTGGAGGCCATCCGCCGCGGCCCGGCCCGGGACTCGGTGCAGCCCGTGCCCGAGGGCGACGACGAGCTGAGCGAGGTGATCCGCGCCCACAACCGGCTGGTGGCCGACCTCCTTCAGGGCGAGCAGGCCCTGGCGCGCAGCGAGGCGCGCTTCCGGGCCCTGGCCGAGTCCACCCCCGCGGGCATCATCATCTTCCGCGACTCCCGGCTGCTCTACGCCAACCCGGCCTCGGCCGCCGTGTTCGGCTACCCGCAGGAGGAGATCTCCGGGCTCATCGGGCGGCCCGTCTGGGAGTTCGCCCACCCGGACATGCGCGAGTCCCTCAAGACCCTGGCCCTGGCCCGGGCCGTGGGCGAGGGCGGACCGCCGCGCTACGAGTTCAAGGGCCAGTCCCGGGACGGCCGCGAACTGTGGATCGACATCTCCGTGGCCCCGCTGGACTACGACGGCCAGGCCGCCTACCTGGGCACCTTCTTCGACGTCACCGAGCGCAAGGAGCTCCAGCGCGAGATCACCCGGGCCATGCAGCTGGCCCAGCAGGCCAACCGCTCCAAGAGCGAGTTCCTGGCCTCCATGAGCCACGAGATCCGCACCCCCATGAACGCCATCCTGGGCATGGCCGAGCTGCTGGGCGAGACCGAGCTGACCGCCGAGCAGCGCAAGTTCGTGGACATCTTCCGCGGCGCGGGCGAGACCCTGCTCTCCCTCATCGGCGACATCCTGGACATCAGCAAGGTGGAGGCCGGCCAGCTCAGCCTGGAGAACCGGCCCTTCGACCTGGCCGGGCTGGTGGAGACCACGGGCGAGACCCTGGCCGTGAAGGCCCACCAGAAGGGCCTGGAGTTCGCCGTGCGCTACGACCCCCGCCTGCCCGCCATGGTCTCCGGCGACCAGGCCCGGCTGCGCCAGGTGCTGGTGAACCTGCTGGGCAACGCCGTGAAGTTCACCCACCAGGGCGAGGTGCTGGTGGAGGCGGCCCCCATGCCCGGGGCGGACGAGGCCGAACGGCCCGACGTCATCCGGGTGCGCCTGCGGGTCAGCGACACCGGGGTGGGCATCCCCGAGGACAAGCTGGAATCGGTGTTCGAGCGCTTCACCCAGCTGGACGGCTCGCCCAGCCGCCCCCAGGGCGGCACGGGCCTGGGGCTGCACATCTCCCGGCGGCTGGTGGAGCTCATGGGCGGCCGCGTCCGGGCCGAGAGCGTGGTGGGCCTGGGCAGCACCTTCACCGTGGAGCTGCCCCTGCGCCGGACCGGGGAGGGCGGCGCCGTCCCGCGCACCGCGCCCCTGGCCGGGCGGCGCGTGCTGGTGGCCGACGACCACGAGCCCACCCGGCGCATCCTGGCCGAGCAGCTGCGCGGCCTGGGGGCCGAGCCCCTGGAGGTGGGCCGCACCGCCGAGGTGCTGCGCGTGCTCACCGCCGAGGCCGAGGCGGGCCGGGACGTGGACGTGCTCCTGGCCGACCTGGACATGCCCGGGCCGGGCGGCGGGCCGGACCTGCTGCGCCGGGCCCTGAAGCTCGGCCTGGTGCGCGCCGCGGTGCCCCTGGTCCTCTCGGACCACGTGCCCACGGACGTGGAGCGGGTGCACGGCCTGGGGCTGTCCACCTTCCTGGTGAAGCCCGTGAAGGGGTCGGAGCTGGCCGGGGCGGTGCAGGCCGCCCTTTCGGGCCGGGCCGATGCGGAGCCGGAGCGGCCCGGCCCCGGCGACGGCCCGGAGCGGGCCTGGCTGCGCGTGCTCCTGGTGGAGGACTCGGAGTACAACCGCTTCGTGGTGGAGGCCTTTCTGCGCGACGTGGCGGTGCGCGTGGTCTGCGCCCGGGACGGGGCCGAGGGGGTGCGCTGCTTTGAGGACGAACCCTTCGACGTGGTGCTCATGGACATCCAGATGCCCAACATGGACGGCTACCAGGCCATGCGCGCCATCCGTCGCCTGGAGCGCCAGCAGGGCCGCGAGCGCACGCCCGTGGTGGCCATGACCGCCTACGCCCTGGCCGGGGACGCGGAGAAGTGCCTGGCCGCCGGGGCCGACGCCTACCTGGCCAAGCCGGTGATGAAGGCCGACCTGCTGGAGACCATCGGGCGGCTGGCCGGCGGGGTGGCCCTGACCCCGCGCGATGGGGCCCGGTCCGACTCGGCCCGGTCCGTCGCGCCCGAGCGGGTGGAGGTGGCCGTGGACCCGGACCTCAAGGACATCGCCCCGCGCTTCATCGACTTCGTGCGCGACAGCCTGGGCGGGCTGCTGGAGGCCCTGGAGCGCGGCGACTTCCAGTACACCCGCGAGCTGGGCCACAAGATGAAGGGCGAGGGCGGGGCCTTCGGCCTGGGCCCGGTGAGCGAGCTCGGGGCGCGCATCCAGTTCGCCAGCGAGGCCAAGGACGCCGCGGGCGTGCGCCACGCCGTGGCCGAACTCTCCGGCTACCTGGACCGGGTGGTGCTGGTCTGATTCCGTCCCGGGCGGCCGCCCGGGGATTCCCGTCTAGAAGAAGTGCAGGGCCCCGTGTTCGTGCAGGATGTGCACGCCGATGGCCAGGAGCACCAGGCCGCCCAGGACCTCGGCCGTGCGG